>JAICEJ010000617.1 GCA_025924215.1 Candidatus Binatia bacterium | reverse complement strand
TACTCAAGGAGATCATCCCATCGATTTCGCGCGTTGGCGTTCTTTGGGTCCGGCCGACTGCACTGGGTATAGGAACCGCGTTCCAAAGCTACGAGCCTACTGCCGAAGCGTTGAAGATACAGCTCCAATCACTGCAGGTGACCCGTCCGAATCCTGACTTGGCAGGCGCAATTCGAGAAGCGATTCAGAGAAAAGCACAGGCGCTCATTACGGTGAGTCATGCGGTGCTCGGGCCGCATATGAGGCAAATTTCAGATCTGGCCATAAAGAATCGACTGCCTTCGATTTGCGAAGCCCGCCAGTACGTAGATGCCGGATGCGTGATGTCGTATTCGACGGATGATCTTGAGGTGTTCAGGCGCGTCGCTATTTATGTCGACAAGATTTTAAAAGGGGCTAAGCCCGGCGATCTGCCGGTTGAACAACCGACAAAATTCGAGCTGGCAATAAACTTAAGTACTGCGAAGCAGATTGGCTTGTCGGTTCCGCCGAATGTATTGGCGCGAGCGGATAGAGTGATCAAGTGACGAAATCGATCAACGGAATACTAGCTTGGCTGCTCCTTGTCGTTGCGGTGAAATTTGCTGAGGCGCAGCAGCCAAAGACACTTCCTTATCGCTTAGGTTATTTATCGAGTACGGACCCGACTCGTGACTTAGATCGTTCTCACGGAATTGCCGCGTCTCTGCGACAGCTCGGCTACATCGAAGGACAGAACATCGTAACAGAGTATCGCTATGCAGTAGGGAAGATGGATCAACTCCCCACGCTTGCCTCGGACCTGGTGCGTCTCAACGTTGCTGTCATCATCGTCTCGGGCGGGAATGCGGTGATCAGGGCGGCCAAGAATGCAACGACTGCTATTCCCCTCGTTTTGGGAGGCCAGGGGTCTGATCCTGTCGAAGCAGGTTTCGTCGAAAGCCTTGCTCAGCCCGCCGGGAATATCACAGGCGTTACCAATCTACTCGTACAACTAGGCGGTAAGCGCTTGGAGCTGCTCAAAGAAGCCGCTCCGAAGATTGTGAGAGTCGCGGCTCCTTATGTAGTGGAAAATCGAACGCATGAACTTGAGCTGAAATCGGCCAAGGCGGCGGCGCATGCTCTAGGCATAACCATTCAACCTCGGGAGGTGCGAGGCGGCGGCGACTTTGACCGGGTCTTTGCTTCGATAGGCAAACAGCGCCCCGAGGGGCTTCACGTTCCTGGTGGCCCCGTAATGCGTGACAATGAAAAACGAATTGTGGATTTCGCACTAAGAACCCGACTACCCTCCATGTTCACGACCACAACAGCTGTACAGACAGGAGGCCTCATGTACTACGGACCGGACCTCACCGACAGCTATCGGCGCGTGGCGACCTACGTCGACAGAATCTTGAAGGGAGCTAAACCTGGCGATTTGCCCGTGGAACAGCCGACGAGATTTGAGCTGGTGATCAATTTGAAAACTGCGAAGCAAATTGGCTTGAACATTCCGCCGCAGGTATTAGCCAGAGCAGATAAGGTAATCCGATGATCGACCAATTCAAAAACGAAAATCCAAAATTCATAATCGATCGAAGCTTTGCAATCAGCCGGGGATTTCAACGTACAAATGCGCCGTGGGCGACAATCGCAAAGCTTAGGTGAGGAATGGAGAGGATCTTCCGAGATCTAGGAGTACGTGCTTGAGTTCCTTGAGAATGGCTTTGCAATCCGAGTTCAATAGCGCAGTCCAATCGCAATGAAGTCACAACGTCGTTCTATGATAAAGTCACAGACGGGTGGTGCTGCCATACGTCTTCGGCCTTTGCCGGCTGCGGCTTGCGGATCTCATTGATCATGCTGGCAAAGAAAACCGCAAAAAAGATTAGAACGTTGACGATCACTAACCCTCTAGTGATATAGCCCCAGATCGAGTGCCGGACATTGAAGGCGCATCTCCAGACGCCATATAGCGACCAAAGGAAAGGGATCAGCAGAATGAGAAGCAGCTGCTCGCCTCCGGTGCCAGCTTTATCAGCCAGTTTGATCATAAAGGCAATCGGGAAGAAGATAAACCAGTAGGTCGTGAACAAACTCGCCTTGCCCGTCGAGACTTTTGAGATGATATTCATGATATCTCCTATCTGAGCATTATCTTTGTTACCGCTCGCTTCTTAGAGCACTGAGCATGCCCGTTGCGTTGTTGATGTTTGTCTAATAGCGTTCCGTCGATTCACCAATACCGCCGACGAGTAAACCCGATGAGTGAGATGGCTCTGAGTTAGCAGGCAAAATTGCCGTCGCGCCCGCAGAGATAGACCTCCCGCACCTGCGTCGAATTTCTCCAGAGTTATTGGCTGTCCACTCCAAACTAAGGGGGACAACGGTTGCTCGCGTCTATAGCTAAGGCGAAGCAGAGCTTGGAACTACATGAGGATTTTCTTCTTCCCGGCGCCGCTTTGCTTAAATGAAGTAGTTAAATTCGGATGCGGGGGGGATAATGAAATTTTGATCGTAGAAGATAAGTCGGATATGTGCGATCTATTGGCCCTTAGGGTACAAATAACCGGCTACCTTCCTGTTCTGGCGAGTGACGGCAAAGCCGGCGTTGAAAAGGCTAACCAAGATAAGCCGGACTTGATCTTAATGGACATGATGATGCCGGGGATGGTTGGGAGGCGGCGAGGGCGCTCCGAGCCTTCCGACAAACGAAAGACATACCCATCTTAGCAACGACCGCACTGGTTCGTTCTGAGTATCTAAAGTCGTGTGTGGACGCAGGCTGTAACGACTACATTATCAAGCTGGTTAACGGTGTGGATCTCCAGCGCGAGATTCGAGACCTGTTAGCGACAAAGTAATTACCGGCGTAACGGGAATCAACGGTACGAGAAAATACCTATCTAGTGCTTGCGCGATGTAATGGCTGTCATGAATTATGCTCGTCGATCCTGAACG
>JAICEJ010000616.1 GCA_025924215.1 Candidatus Binatia bacterium | reverse complement strand
GATCGGAATCAACCCGAAGATCGAAGAGAGAGCGATCACTGCTGCGCTGGTGCGGCCGAAGGTGACGAGAAATATCGGATAGGCAAGAATCACCGGCGAAGAGAACAGCGCGGCGAGAAACATCTCGTAACTATTGCCGATCAGTTTGTAACGCCAAAGTAAGAAACCGGCGAAGACTCCAACCATCGTCGCGATACACAAGCACGCGGCGATCTCGAAGATGGTAATGCCGGTCAGCCGGAGCGCATTGCCGTGGGCGATCTGCTCCCACAGCACGATTACTGCGCGCGTGGGAGCGGCGAGAAAGAAACCGCTGATCCATCCCAGTCGCACCGCGGACTCGGCGATGATGACCACACCTAAGATAATCCCCAAACGCCAAGCGTTCAGTCTCGTGCTTTCGGGCGTAAGAAACTCCGTTCGTTCAAGTTAAAACGTTCAGGCCGTTCGAACGAGGCAAATCCCGCCTTAGATGTGAAGGACGGGAATGCTCCGCGCACTCAGCTTGCCCGGGAAAATATCAATCTTCGACCTCCGAACCTTCGCCCCCGAGGAGATCGGCGAAATCTACGGCAAGAAGCTCAAGTCAATCAGGCTCTTGATCTCCGCCTGGGTCAGCGGCTGCGCCAGAAATTTGTTCCTGATTCCGTCCTCGATGGTGTCCTGCAAGCCGCGAATCGGTTTCAGAGTCATAGCCGCACGATTATAATAGTCCCAGGTTTTGAGCACGGCGGCCTCCGGATACTTCATCTCGGCGCGGCGGATCCAGATCTTCGCTGTGTCCTCTTTGTGTTCGAACATATAATCGAGGGCGCGTTGTTGGGCTCGAAAGAAGCCGCGAACGGCGTCAGGGTTTTTCGCGGCAAAATCGTTATTGAGGAAATGCACCCGGGGAGTGATTTCTCTCATCGCCGTGATTTCGTCGCCCTTTACGACGACGCGCAGCACGCCTTTTTCCACGAGATCCAATTGAAACGGCGCCACCGACCAGCCGGCATCGGTTTGCCCGGTGCGCACCGCCGTATAAACTTCGGGTATGCCGCCTAACGAAACCGGTTCTGCGGGTTTAAGTCCTTTGGCTTTGATTTGATCTGCAATCGCAAGCACCGCCATGTGACTCGACGCACCGGGACGACTGTAGGCAATTTTCTTACCGGCAAGATCTTCCATCTTACGGATCGCTGTACTGCTTTGCACGTACCAAAAGGCGTCCATGCCGGTGATCTCAGCGGCGGCGATCGTGATCGGGGCTTTCTTCACGAAAGCGCTGATCACGGCTAGCGTCCCCGTGCCTAATCCTATCTGAGCATCGCCTGAGACAACTGCTTGGACGTTCTCACCGCCGCCGCGCGTGAAAACAGCATCGACGTCGATGTTGTTTTCTTTGTAGAAACCTTTTTCTTGAGCGATGTAAACCGGCAGCGCGACCGTAAACAAAATCCGATGGGGAACCACGACGATGATTTTGGTGCGCGCCGCGGCGGCCCATGAAGAAGAAGTGACTCCGAATAGAATGAGCAGGACCAATAAACCTAAGAAGACATTTTGTCTTACGACCAACAGTCGCTTCTTCATCACTTGACCTCCTCAGTGTCGTTGTTCTGCCTGTTTGAAGCTCTTGATCGATTCCTCTCTGAGCGCGCTCCAAACTAGCGCGACCAACCGGCCGAATCGTTCCGATGTGATTATTGAGGAATCTCGAGGATGAGGCAAGTCGATGTCGACGATTGTTTTGACCTGTCCCGGACGGGCGGTCATCACCATCACTCGATCCGAGAGCTGCACCGATTCGTTTATGTTATGCGTCACTAGGACGATGGTCTGGCGGAGCTGATCACGGATCTTGAGAAGTTCCTCGCCGAGGATGATTCTTGTCTGTTCGTCCAGCGCACCGAAGGGTTCGTCCATGAGGAGGATCTTAGGCTCCAAGACTAGGGCTCTTGCAATGGCTACACGCTGCTTCATGCCGCCGGACAGCTCCGAAGGGTAACTCTGCTCGAACCCGCCAAGGCCGACAAGACCGATCATATCGAGCGCTGTCTTGCGGCGTTGTTGTTCGGCGACCCCGCGCATTTGCAGACCGAACTCAACGTTGGCCAAGGTCGTCCTCCAGGGAAAGGTGGATTCCTCTTGAAATACCATGGCGATCGATGGATGAGGCCCGCTAACAAGTTCTCCAGCAACAGTAAGTTCGCCGCTGGAAGCGCGCAGCAATCCGGCGATGATTCTCAACAGCGTCGACTTGCCGCATCCGGACGGGCCGATGATCGAAAAGAATTCGCCCTCGCGGACTTCGAACGATACCGCGTCGACCGCCGGCACAGCAGTCGATCCGTCATCCACGCCGCCAAAGATTTTGCTGACTTTTTGAAGGCTCAGCATCTAAGGAGGCAGTTATCCCAGATCAATGTTGGGGGTCAAGGGCTCCCCTGATTTGGCCGGACCGACAATCAGCGAGTCGCCGATCCAGAATGCGGAAGCTTCAAAGACAGGCAGGATACGAAGGAAACTGCGGCAATGGTTATTGAAAGATCTTCGAGCCCGTCGCGCTACGAGTCCGATAAGTTTAAAAAGATCATCGATATATCTTGTAACGCTAAGCTGATTGTCGCGGCATTGAACTAGAGGATGTGTCGAGCTGGGCGTTGCGCCAATCGGAACTCTGCAAGCTGAACGAAAAGCGTCATCAAGTTCCGGCCGCAGGAAAGCTGTGAAAAAGCGATTACATGATACTTAAACGAACATTTTTGCGCTCTCCAATGACGGTTCTTGCGCATTCTCTCGCCACCAGGCGTCAGAAATACCTGGTATAGGTTTTGCCAATTTTTTACCTAAATTCTAAAGTCGTAGCCGGGACAATAAGCGATTTACCCGGCAGAGGAGATCGCCCATGCTTCAAGAGACAATGAAAGAGAAGGATACCGGAG
>JAICEJ010000615.1 GCA_025924215.1 Candidatus Binatia bacterium | reverse complement strand
CATTCTCGCTGGTAGCCTGTTCTCCCCACCACGCTTTCAGCAAACTCACGACATATTTTGGTGTGTTCTGCAGCCAGTTTGCGCTGTTGGCAGGATCGACGCTGGTAGGCGTTACACGCGAGAGATAGGTTTTCAAATCTGCATCAGCCTCGACCGGAAGCCGCAGGTATCCCGGCAGGCCGTCCCAGTTGAGCCCCTGATCCGTGGAACCCTGTACATTGGATTCACCGCGCATCGCGTTGACGCCGCCGCCGGCAACCCCGATGTTGCCGAGCAGTAATTGCAGGATCGCGTAAGAGCGGATGTTCTGCGTGCCATGACTGTGCTGCGCGGTGCCCATGGCGTAGAGCCAGGTGCCGGCCCGGTCGGGAGCATAGGTCCCGGTGTAGAGATCGCAAACACGCAGATAGTTTTCTTTGGGTGTGCCCGTGATGCGGCACACCGCATCGGGATCGTAGCGCGAGAAGTGCTGCTTCAACAGTTGAAACACGCAGCGGGGATGTTTGAGCGTGGGATCGCGCCGCGGTCGTCCCTGCCCGTCCTGGGCGTAGGTCCACTGGGATTTATCGTAGCGTCTGGTTTTGGGATCGTAGCCGGCAAACAGCCCGTCCGTGAAGCTGTAGCCGTCGCCGACGATCCAGGAGGCATTGGTGTACTCGCGTACGTACTCCTGCTGAATGCGGTTATGTTCGATGGCATAGTTGATCATGCCGCCGACGAAAGCGATGTCGGTGCCGGAGCGCAGTTTGGCGAATACGTCGGCGATCGAGCTGGTGCGATTGAATCGGGGATCCACGTGCAGAATATAGGTGCCTTGCTCCTTGGCGCGCGCCAGCCAGTTCATCGCGATGGGGTGATCCTCGGCCGGATTTCCCCCCATGATCAGGACGACATCGGCGTTCAGCATATCCACCCAATGGTTAGTCATCGCCCCTCTGCCGAATGAGGCCGCCAGACCGGCGACCGTGGAGCTGTGTCAGAGCCGGGCCTGGTGCTCGACATACACCAGGCCGAGGGCCCTCATGAGTTTTACGAGGAGGTAGGCCTCCTCGTTATCCAAAGCTGAGCCGCCGAGACAGGCGATCGCCTCAGTTCGATTTACGACCCGCCCGTCGATCGTTGTTTTGAAGGTTTTGTCGCGCGTTTCTTTGATGCGCGCGGCGATCCGCTCCAGCGCCCAATCCCAGCTCTTTTCTTCCCACGCCGCGCCGTTAGGTTTGCGATACAGGACTTTTTGCAGCCGCCGCGAGTTGTTAACCACCTGAATGTGCGCCGCTCCCTTGCTGCACAAGGTGCCTTCGCTGATCGGATGGTCGGGATCGCCCTCGATGTGGATTACCTTGTCTGCGCGGGTCGAGACGACCTGGCCGCAGCCCACCCCGCAGAAAGGGCAGACCGTCGTGGTATTGGTCGCGCCCCGAGTTTTGAGCGGCGGAATTGCTGGGGCGCAGCCCGACTGCGTCAGGGCGCCGATCGCCACCGTGCCGGTGGTCAGTCCCTTGAGAAATTGCCGGCGGGTCGAACGCGGCACTGCAAGATTGATCGCGAGATCGTGCTCGTCCGGTTTCTCGTCAGTTTTATCGTTCATCTTTATCCTCTGTGCGCAGTTAGCCGATATCCCGTATTTAGAAACGCTTGGAGCCGTCCATGAGTGTTTTCATCGTCGGCGCAGCGCAACGGCAAGGGACTACTAGCAGGCTGTCGATCTGCGTCGGTAACTAAGGAGCGGCAAAGATTATGTGGTTGCTATAACAGAACTCGAACAGATGAGGCTATTGGACCTTGGTCCAATACGGGTATCGCTGGGAGTTTTCCGCCGTGCCATTCCGTTCGTGATCGAGAACCTCAACCCCTAACGGAATTTCCCGGCGCATTTTTTCCGTTCGTCCTGAGGCTCGAAGGGCGAACATTCAATTGCGACTCGGTCTGCTTCGGCAGAACTACGCTTGGCTCTCGGCAGACGAATACGATTACGGTTTAGCGTTTGGCGCGCGCGCAACGCTTTTGCCGTCGCGCAAAGCGATCTGACCTTTTCTGGAAAAATCAACCGACTCGCCGAGGATCCGCGCGGCTTCTTGCGGCGCATGAAAGCCGGTTGAGTTTTCCGCCTCGACGAAATCGAGATAGAACTGCGCCTTGCGCTGGAAGTCCTGCGCCGCTGCGAGTTCCTTGTCAGTCTTACCGGCTCCCTTTGCCGCTTTTAGATCCTTGATCAAATCCATCAACGCATCCATCGCCACATTGCGCATCTTGAAGGTGCGCTCCTGAATCGTCTCGATCCGCGCCTTGAGTTCTTCCTCCGGCCACCGGTGACAGGTCTGGCAAGCGCGGTTGATGTTGAGCACGGGGCTGCGCACGTGGTGGTCGCTGATCTTGAGCGCGCCTTCGCGTTTGTAAGGCATATGACAATCGGCGCAAGTGACTCCCGAGCGCGCGTGGATCCCTTGACTCCACATCTCGAATTCCGGATGCTGCGCCTTGAGCACGCCCGCGCCGGTATCGGCATGGGTCCAGTCTTTGAACTGCGCCTCATCGTAGTAAGCCTGAATCTCTTCGACCTTGAGGCCCTTGGCCCACGGATAGACCAACCGCTTTTCGGGTCCCGCGAAATAATATTCGACGTGGCATTGGCCGCAGACATAAGCGCGCATCTCCTGGCGCGTCGCCTGCTTGTTGACATCGTAGTTCTGAACGCCTTGTGTGGCTTTGAAAGCGCGGATGCCTTCGATGAAGCCGGGGCGCGTCACACGCAGTTCCATGGTGCTGGCATCGTGACAATCGATGCAGGCCACCGGGTGCGAGACCAGTTTGCGCGCTTCGAAAAAAGGCATTTGATTCAATTTCTCGAAGCCTTTGATGAGGTCGCCGTTACCGGCCTTCTTGTAGGGTACGTAGACCGAGCCGTGGCATTGAATGCAGGTGCCTGGCTGTT
>JAICEJ010000614.1 GCA_025924215.1 Candidatus Binatia bacterium | reverse complement strand
TCAGGAGTGAGCTTGATCTGCGGGGATTTCCATTCAAAGCGCGGAATGAGAAAGTATCCACCCGCGATCAGACCTGCGACAAGTAAAACAACAAGAAAATTGCCGGGCAAGGCAGGGCGTCTGGGGGGCCGGCCGATTTCAAGAGCGCTCATTCAATAGACTTTTAAGCAGTTTGGAAAGAGTTGTTCGCAATAAAATAAACGGCTGGCGTGATCTTGTCAACGAACTTTACGGTTTAAGACGTAAAGTTGGTCGAAGCGCCCCTGGATCGGGATTGAGGTTTGCGCTTAAATGGTCAAGAACGGCTAGAGCATTCCTTTGTCGTTGAAACTGAAATATCGGTCTTGACCGATGACGACGTGATCGAGGACGCGCACGCCCATGACATCGCCGACTTCTTTTAACCGGCGCGTTATTTCGATGTCTTCAGGGCTTGGCGCCGGATCGCCGCTCGGGTGGTTGTGAACAAAAATGACGGCGGCTGCCGATTCCCGGATGACCGGGTTGTAAACCTCGCGTGGATGAACCAGAGATGCGGTTAGGGAGCCTTCAGAGATTTTCACGTCGCGGATTTTCTTGTTCTTGTTGTTTAACAGAACGACGTAGAAAAGTTCTCGTTTCTCTTTTTCCAGATCGTGGCGAAAATGATGAAAAACGTCTTCGGATGAGCGCAGCGACTGACCAGGCTCCCACTTATGGCTGCCGATTCGGCGCGCGAGCTCCAACGAGGCCTTGATTTGGGCTATCTTCGCTGGCCCGATTCCCTTGACTTTCGCTAACTCGCTGCCGGCTGCCTCGTCCATTCCCTTGAGACCGCCAAATCGGTCGAGCAGCAGCCGCGCGTGATCGATGGCGCTCTCACCGGTGCTAGCGTTGCCGTTTCGTAAGATGATCGCCAAGAGCTCGGTATCGCTCAAAGCCTGCGGTCCTCTGGCTAGAAGCTTTTCTCTCGGACGATCCTCCGCGGGCCAATCTTTGATGGTTTGGTAAGGAGCCATGACACCTCGCCGCTAGATGTTGTTTGACCGGCAACGCAGCTCTAGCACAGCGCCCGAGTGCTAGTCCAACACTCGTAACGCAAGCCCCTTCAAGTAATCTCCTTCAGGATGATGCAGGCTCACCGGGTGATCGATGGAATGGCCGAGCTTTCGAAGAATGGTGACTTTACGTCCGGCATCTACGGCTGCGCCAAACACCACCTTCTGGAACAGGTCTGCGGTGAGATGCTGTGAGCAGGAAAACGTCAGAAGGATGCCGCCAGGATCCAAGCGCTTGAGCGCGTGAAGGTTGAGAAATTTGTAAGCGCCCGTGGCGGCGTTGATATCGCTACGCCGGGGCGCCAAAGAAGGAGGATCGAGAACAATCAGATCGAAGTTTAAGTCGGATTCTTTCAAGTATGTAAATGCATCGCCTTTAAGAAGCTCTCCTTCGGCGCTATCAAATCCGTTCAGAGCCAAATTTTGTTCAGCCAATTCGAGCGCTGGGCGCGAGGAATCAAGCGTAATAACGCTTTTTGCGCCGCCCTCAAAGCCGTACACCGAGAAAGCGCCGCTATAGGAGAAACAATTCAATATTCTCCGATCCCGAGCGAGGGTTAAAAGAAAGGCCCGGTTGTCTCTCTGGTCGAGAAAAAAGCCCGTCTTCTGTCCTCTCTTCACATCAACGAGGAATTTTCTACCGTTCTCCACAATCGAGATCGTCTCGGGTGGTGTTTCGCCGGCCAACCCGCCGATAGCCGGTTCGAGACCTTCTTCGACGCGCACTTTGCCCTCGCTTCGTTCAGAGATGCCTTTAACATCGACGAGATCGTTAAGCGCGTTGACGATATCAGCTTTGAACATTTCCATGCCCGCGGTGAAAAATTGGCAGACAAGAAAATCGTCATAACGATCGACGATCAAGCCCGGCAAAAAATCGCCCTCGCCGTTGATCAAGCGGTAAGCATTGGTGGTCGCGGAAAGATATCTCTCTCTGGGAGAAAGAGCCTGAGATAAGCGGCGTGAAAAGAACGCTCGATCGATGGATTCTTTTTTCCAAGTCACAACGCGCACCCGGATCTGCGACTTCACATTCGAAAGACCGCGAGCGATCCAGTTTTTCTGGCTGTCGAATATATCGGCTACGCCGACATCTTCATCGTCGCCTTCAACTTTCTCGATGGCCCCCGAAAAGATCCACGGGTGCCCGCGGAGTACCGGAGCCTCTCGGCCTTTTTTTAAAAAGATCCGCTGCATGGGTTAAAAGATTCGAAACGGCTATCAGACAAAAGGCGAGACTCAGGAGGGCCTGTTTGGTTGTTGCCTGGGGGTTGCGCCAAGTAAGAGTTGGTCTATGGCTGTTCGTCCCGAATAAAGACGCCGCTTTTACCGCCGCTTTTTTCTACCAGGCGAATTTCGCTAATCGACATTTCGCGGTCGACGGCTTTACACATGTCGTAAATCGTCAGCCCAGCTACGCATACCGCCGTCATCGCCTCCATTTCGACGCCGGTCTTGCCGTCGACGCGGACCGCGGCTTCAATTTCGACACGAGCTGGGTTTTCCCGTGGGTTTAGGTTGATCTTCACCGAGGTGATGTTCAGCGGATGGCACATCGGGATTAATTCTGAAGTCTTTTTTGCGGCCATGATGCCAGCCACTCTGGCGACGGAAAAAACGTCTCCTTTTTCAATTTTGTCTTCCAGTATAAGGGCCAGAGTTTCCGGACGCATCCTAATTGATCCACGGGCAACAGCGATTCGTCGGCTTACCGCCTTGTCGCTGACATCGACCATTCTGGCGCGCCCCTGCTCGTCTAAGTGGCTTAACTTTCTCATGATCTGTTTGCTTTCTCCCCTTGGGCTTTTATGTTACAGAAACGCCGCCAGAAGCCTGTTTGCTTGGAATTCAATAAGTTTTGGTTCTTCATTCTCAGAAGTGTTCCGGTTTGCCCAACTT
>JAICEJ010000613.1 GCA_025924215.1 Candidatus Binatia bacterium | reverse complement strand
GATCTATAGTCTGCTCGATTGCGACAAGAAGCCCTTCATGGTTCACCTGTCGGGGCACAACCAAGCTTGGGAAGGATTGCTCCAGGCGGCGGAACTGGATTCTCTGATCGGCGATCCGCGCTTTGCTTCGCGCAAGCAGCGCACGGACAGGCACGAGGAGATCGTCAAGATTCTCCGCCAGCAGTTTTGCAAAAAATCGCGCGAGTATTGGCTGCCACGATTGGACGCCAACAAGATTCCCAACGCGCCGATCAACACCATCCAGGAGGTGTTCGAAAATCCGCAGATCAAACACCTGGGAATTCCACGACAGATAGCGCATCCGCAAATGGGCCTGACCAATCTGGTCGGCAGCCCGATTAACTTATCCGCTACGCCGGCGCATTTTTACCGCCCGGCGCCGCTGCTCGGCGAACACACCGACGAAGTTCTGGCACAGTTGGGATACGACAAGGCAGCTCTCAAAGAGTTACGCACTGACGGAATAATATGATTTTGGAAAGAATCATTCTGGAGACCGTGCAAAAAGACCTAGATACAAGGCGCGCGAAGCTCGATGAGCTGAGGCGTACGTTTGAGTACGTTGAAGCGAGTCGAGCAAGCGCAACGAAGTAGATGGAGCTTTTTCAACGGTCTGAAAGGAGAATATATGGATTTTAATGTATCTGCCGACCCGCCCCACGTAGTCGAATTCAGAAAGGAAGTTGCGGCCTGGATGGCCGAACAGTTTGCCGGTCACGAGCACCTGCGCTGGTCGGCCTCATGGTCGACGCGCGAGGACCAAGACGAGTATAAGTTTCGCCGCGGGCTGGCCGAGAAGCTCGGCGCCAAAGGCTGGCTGTTTCCGATTTATCCTCAAAAGTACGGCGGCGCAGACTTGACCATCGACCATCAGATGGTGCTCGAGACCGAGCTGTTCAAGTACGGGCTCAATCTTTCACACGTATTCTACACCCTGGCTCGTATCGTGGCGCCGGTGCTAATTCGCTGGGGAACCGAAGAACAGAAGAGCGAATTTCTCGAGCCGATTACGCGAGCGCAGATCTGTGTGTGGCAGGTGCTCACCGAGCCGCACGGCGGCAGCGACATCGCCAATTGTCAGACCAAGGCGATCCGCGAGGGCGATGATTATGTCGTCAACGGCCAGAAGGTCATGGTCGGCCATCATCTGCCGCCGGATTATCTCTGGACACTGGTCTGCACCACGCCCGGCGGCAAACGCCACGAAAACCTCGCCTGGCTGCACATCCCGGCAAATCTTCCGGGTATCACGATCCAGCACATGCATATGATGATGGGCATCAAGAACTCCGTCTTCTTCGACAATGTCCGCGTGCCGGCAAAATATTTAATCGGTGGCGAGAACAACGGTTGGAAAGTCGCCAGCACCCACATGGAGCTCGAACATGGGGGCGACGGCCGTATTGCCGCGGATCCTCTGATTGAAAGAGTGGTCGAATACTGCCGCAATACGCATATCGACGGCAAACCGATCATGGAAGATCCGCGAGTGCGCGATCTGATCGCCGAAATGACCATCGAGTTGAATACGCTGAGACGCTTCAACCAGCTCATCTACTGGCGGCGTTTCGCGAAGAAGCCGCATCCTTACGGCGGGCCGCAGCAGCGCTACTACCAGCGCATGCTGCGACTGCGTAACGGCGAACGCTTGCAAGCGATCATGGGCGCCGATGCTCTCGAGCAGAATTTGTCGGTGCATGAAGTCGTCGATTTCGAATACGCCGTGCGCACGGGTCCCGGACAGCTGCACGGCGGCGGCACATTGGATACCGATCGATTGATCTTCGCCCGCCGTCTCGGCCTAGGCCGGCCGACGACGGAGAAGGCGCCGGAGACGGACTGAACGTAAGACGTGAGCAAACCTTTGAACGGTTGAACTTTGAACATTTGAACCATGGATAACTCGCAGAGCCGTTCAACGGTTCAACAGTTCAATCGTTCAAGGTAGGTCACAAGGAGATTAGAGATGGACTTATCATTAACGGAAGATCAAGAGATGTTGAAAAAGGTCGCGGCGGATTTTGTCAAAGCCGAAGTGCCGGCGCACCAGATGACCCAGTGGTACAAGAACAAACAAACTTTTCAGCCGCAGCTGATAAAAAAAGCCGCGGAGATGGGCTGGCTGGGCATGATGCTGCCGGAAGAGCATGGCGGCGCCGGCTTGTCAGTGATGGACTGCGCTGTGGTTTTCGAAGAGCTTGGACGCGGTCCGGTGCCGGGCCCGCTTTTCACATCCGGTATTCTCAGCGCGCAGATGATTTTCGAAGCGTGCACCGAAGAACAAAGAAAATCATTATTGCCGCCGCTTTGTAAAGGCGAAGCGATCGTCGTGCCCGCGATCACGGATAAAGCGGCTTACTGGGGACCGGAAGCGGTCGAAACGCGCCTTACTAAGCTTTCCGACCGCTACATCATGAGCGGGACCAAACGCTTTGTCTTCGATGCCGAGGCCGCAACGTCATTTCTTTGCGCCGCCCGAACTGAGGAAGGAAAAGTCGTTTTCCTGCTGGTTGACGCCAAGAGCCCCGGAATCACCATCACACCTCACGTAGGCTTTTTTATTTCGGTTGCCGAAGTGCGTTTCGATAGAGTCATCGTATCGCCGAGCCATCTGCTGGGATCGAGCGGCGCGAGTTGGGTTACCTTGGAAGCCGCTCTGGAAAAATCTTTGCCGGTCTTATCCGCCTATCAAGTGGGCGCGACACAGGAAGTTTTCGACATGACCTGCGAGTATACCCGCACCCGGGTCGTTTTCGGTCAACCGATTGGACGCTTTCAGCGGGTGCAGGACCATTGCGTCGATATTTCAATTCATCTTGATCAGGCGCGCTGGGCGACCTACGAGGCGATCTGGCGCATCGATAGCGGCATGGCGGCCCGAGGCGCGGTTCACGAAGCCAAAGCGGTGGCCAGCGAT
>JAICEJ010000612.1 GCA_025924215.1 Candidatus Binatia bacterium | reverse complement strand
CGCCATCGAATCAACGATCGGCGGAGCAAAAAGCGGCGATACCGTCATCATCCAATACTCCGGACATGGATCGTATGTGCCGGATGAAAACGGCGACGAACCGGATGGCACCGATGAATGCATCTGCCCCTATGACATCAATTCAAAAGGTCCGATTACCGATGACGAACTCTTCGAACTCTATAGCAGCAAGAAGACCGGCGTTAAGCTCCTGGTAATTTCAGATTCCTGCCATTCGGGAACCGTCGCGAAGTTCGCGCCGATCACCACCCCGCCGACGATTAAAGGCAGGGGCGCGCCGACTCGCAAAGTGCGCTTCTTACCGCCGGCAACTTTCTTATCAAAACGCGACATCGGCAAACTCGGCATCGGCCGCGGCTTACGCCGTTCCGCTCCTCCAGGACGTTACGCGGCGCTCCTGATGGCTGGTTGCCAGGATACCGAATATAGCTATGACGCTTCCTTTCAGGGACGTCCCAACGGCGCCTTCACATTCGTCGCGATCCGCGCGCTCTCCGGTCTCTCGCCCAAGGCGAGCTACAAGCAATGGTATCAGGCCATTCGCAAAGCGCTTCCTTCACAGCAATATCCGCAGTCCCCCAATCTTTATGGCACTTCGCGTATGAAGGCATGGAAGGCGCTGGCGTAGAACTGCTGGCAACACTCAGATGCCGATTGCCATGAGATCGTGTAACGGTGAGCTCAATCGCATTGGCACATTCGTGTTCATGTTTTCGTGTTCGTTGCTCGTTCAGGATTCTTGATCACGTTTTCACGACATGAGCACGATGTTCCCCCTCGCCTTTGAGGTCGTATCGAGCAGCCTGTGTCAGAGTTTTAACAAACTTTTATTCTACTGTGATTGACAGGAGGATTTGGAATGCCGACAAAGACCATCGAGATTGCCGGCCGGCCGATTACACTGGATGCGCGGCCGGATCGTCTTGATCTGCGCGACTTACCCTATCGCCCATCGGTGGTTTGCCTGGCGCCGATTTATCCAGAGGAAAAGGATATTTCGAAGGTTTTGCCGCGCTATCTCGCCGCCGGTCTCGTTCTCGATCAAGAATCAGAAGGCGCCTGCACCGGATTTGGTTTGGCGGCAGTGATCAACTATTTGTTGTGGCGCAGATCCGGCCTGAAGCTTAAAAGTAAGGACAAGGTTAGTCCGCGAATGCTTTATCACCTAGCCCGTTTTTACGACGAATGGCCTGGGGAAGGTTATGAAGGATCGAGCTGCCGGGGAGCGCTCAAAGGTTGGCACCGCCACGGCGTATGCACCGACATTCTTTGGCCCTACAGAGATGAAAATGGGGCCCATTTCATTTCCCCGACCGAGGGGTGGGACACCGATGCGATTGGGCGCCCGCTAGGGGTCTACTATCGGGTCGACCGTCAATCGGTGGTCGATATTCAAGCCGCGATCTACGACACCGGGGCAGTCTACGTGTCGGCCAACGTGCATGAAGGTTGGGACGTCAAAGCAAAACAAGGCGCGGCAACTCACAAAACCCTGCCAGTGATCGATGCCAGTAACAAAGGATTAGGCGGCCACGCTTTCGCTCTGGTCGGTTACAACGACATCGGTTTTATCGTGCAGAACTCTTGGGGCGGGAGATGGGGCGCTTCGGGCTTCGCAGTCCTTCCTTATGATGACTGGATAGCCAACGGGACGGACGCCTGGGTTATGTCACTGGGCGCGCCGGTTCAGAATCTGCGCCAGCGACAATACTTCGTCAGGAGTAGCGGCGGCCTTTCATCAACACCGACGAGTTCCGGCTTGATTGGCCCGGCTCTCGCCCGGCGCCAATCGTCGCAGATGTGCTGGTCTGAGCAGGAAGCGTATTGGCACACCATCGTCACCGGAAACGACGGACACGTCGTTAACCGTCTGCCCCACGTTGCCGATGAAAAGGGCAATGTCGACTGGGTCAGCTATGAGCAGCCTTTCAAATGGTTCAAAGCCAACGCGCGCAATGCCCCCTGGCGCATCGCTATATACGCCCACGGCGGCCTCAACTCTGAAGGCGATTCGATCGAGCGGATCCGTCTCCTGGGACCCTGCTTCCGTGAAAACGGCATCTTTCCCGTGTTCACGACTTGGAAGAGCGGCTGGCACGAGACGTTTGGGAGTATGTTGGCCGACGGCATGAAGAATTTATTTGGCGATCAGATCGTGCCCCGGCGCGGATTGGGAGACATGCTGGTGGAAGCCTCCGATCGCGCGTTGGAAGTATTCCTACGCGGCGTGGTCGGCAAAAGCATCTGGTCCGAAATGAAAGAGAATGTGACTCGTTCCATCGAGGCAGGACGCGGCATCGACCAGCTCGCGGAACAGCTGAAGCGATTGGCCGCAGATTCCGGCGGCAAGTTGCAGGTTCATCTCGTCGGCCACTCGGCGGGTTCGTTTATTTGCGGCCGTTTGTTATCCGAGCTCCGGCAAAAAAATATCAAAGTAAAATCCTGCACGCTTTACGCTCCAGCCTGCGACCTCAAGTTCGCGCTGGATCACTTCAAACCGGCTATTGAAGACCATCAACTCGCCCGATCCGGGTTTCGCATCCACGTTTTATCAGACCAGCTGGAACGTGATGACAGCGTCGGTCCGTACCAAAAATCCTTGCTCTATCTGGTAAGTCGCGCGCTTGATCGATGGCACAAAACTCCGGTGCTCGGTATGGCCAACGCATTCGACGGCGCCCGCGTCACGGAAGAATATTGGCATAGCGATACCTTGGACCAGGTCACGCAGTGGCAGAAGTTCTTCTGGGGCGGTTCGGTCCCCAAAGGATTCGCTGCCGACGGCAAAGCTAAATTAAGCGGTAACCTTCATGTTCTGTCAGCATCGCAGGTCAACGTCGGCAGCCGCTACATCAAGAGCAGTCACGGCTGCTTCGATAATGACCTCGATGTGATCAGGCCGACCTTGAAGAACATCTTCGGCAGCGACTTGCGGCGCGACGTCAT
>JAICEJ010000611.1 GCA_025924215.1 Candidatus Binatia bacterium | reverse complement strand
GGCGGCGTGGGTCTGCACGTTCAACCGCCAGCGCTAAAATCGTTGCGCTGCCGATCGAGTTGCCGAGCATATACAACACCCCGGCAATCAGTATCCCGGGTAAACTCGACACCAGAGTGATCAACGATAACGCGAGCACTTGCAGCATGAATCCTGCTGCAATGGAGCGGCCGCGGCCGATATTATCCGACAGCCGCCCTAAGCCTGGACGTGCAAGCAGACTGGTTACACCACAGATGATAAAGTAGATGCCAAAATTTTCTACGGCCAGTTCTCGGGCGTATAGTACGATAAAGTTAGTCATGCTCGGCAATGCGAGGTTCAGCCAAAGGAGCAAAACCGACGGCAGGAAGATTTCGGGTTCGACAAAGTGGAACACTTCCCGCCACCACGGCCGTACTTGTTCAAGTTGTGGCGCACGGATTACGCGCGGTGAATACGGCATCATCACTGCTCCAACACCCGCCGCCAATACTGAGAGCAGTGCTGTTGTAACAAAGACCACATTGAATCCACCGAAGGATGCGACCAGGAGCCAGAGCGCGACCGCTGGAAAGATTATCGACGCGGCGCCCTGGACGCCGCTGTAAAAGCCTGATGCCTCGCCGCGCCTCGACTCGGGAGCGGTGAGCGCCAATAGTGAATAGCCGCCGGTGTTGAGACCGGCCCAGCCCAGGCCTCGCAGCGCATTGGCTAACATCACCGCTTCAATCATCGGGATTAAGCAGAGAAATACGCTGGCCCCTTGAAACAGCAACCCGCTGATAAGCACGCCGGTCTCGCTCCAGCGATCGGCCCAGTGGCCGACGAGAGGCCGGATGACGACGCTGGTAACCGCAAAAGAAGCCAGGACGAGTCCAACCACGAACGGCGATCCGCCGAGGTCGGTCACGTAAAGCGGCAGGACGGGCGCCAACATGAAATGTTGCGCATATCCCAAGAATTGAGCCAGACAGAGTAGCGCAAACGCGCGCGTCCAAATGGAGGCGGATTTTTGTTTAGTCATGGAGTCGAAAAAAATTAAATCGATTTTTGCTCGCGTAATGACAAAGTGAGGCGTGGATTACAAGAATTTTGTAAGCTATCACGAACAAAGCATTTGAGCGAGATCGAGCACAATCGCTCGGAACCGCACCTCGGTCAGAAATAGACGCGCATTTTCTTGCCTGATCTTAGCGACTCGGATGGTGCGCTCGCCGTTATCGTTGCCGCGGTGCCGCTTTCGTTATACTTTCCGAATGGGAGCGAGCAAAGAAGTAGCAGGCGCGCTCGAATTCTAACCTAGTGGAGGATAGGGATGGCTGAAAAGCGATCCGGCGGTAAAGAAATTCATTTTGTTGTAAGTGAAACAACGGGGGTTATGTCCGGACTTCTGTTAAAGCCTGAGCACGCTGTCTCCTTGCTTGTGTTTGCGCACGGCGCCGGAGCCGGAATGCGCCATCGCTTTATAGAGGACCTCTCGCAAAAACTGGCGGGACTCGGCGTCGCCACCATGCGTTACCAATTTCCCTATATGGAAAAACGAGTTAAACGGCCCGATTCCGAAAGCGTTCTCATCGCAACGGTTCAAGCCGCGTTGATCGCAGCTGAGAAGTATTCCGATGGCCTGCCGATCTTTGCCGGCGGCAAATCAATGGGTGGCCGAATGACGTCTTTGACACTAGCGAAAGCGCCGATGGACAAGCTGCATGGCCTGATTTTTTTTGGCTTTCCGCTGCATGCGCCGGGAGCGCCGTCCGCGGAACGAGGCAAACATCTGGCTGATGTTCAGGTGCCAATGCTTTTTATCCAGGGTTCGCGCGATGCTTTGGCTGATCTCAAGCTGCTAAAGCCACTCTGCGCTCAATTGGATGGCCGCGCAGAGCTGTTCGTCGTCGAGGGCGGCGATCATTCGCTTCATATGGCCAAACGTTCCGGCCGCACCGATGATGAAGTGCTCGACGAAGTCGCGGCAAAGACTTCGTCTTGGATGGCCGCCAGGAGCACTTGATGATCTGGATGAATGTCTCCGATTTGGTTGCCGGCTACGTGATAATCAAAGAGCGATCTCTTTGTTGATTGCGAGGTTCTTTCATGTTTTCAAGCGAACAAGAAGCGCTGCGCGCCCTAAAAGGGCAGGACCGGGTCTCGGCCGCTAATGCGGAGGCATTTCTTTGGCGCCATTGGTGTCAATCGGGCGACCTGGAAGCGGATCGAGTTTTCCGTAACGGTGTCGATGCCATGCAAAGAGGCGAGCTCGAGTTGGCAGAGACTTTGTTCGGCAAAGTGCTCGAGATGGCGCCACAGTTTGCAGAGGGGTGGAACAAGCGCGCGACCGTACGCTATTTGAGGCAGAATTTCGCCGCATCCATCGGTGATTGTCAGGAAACCTTAACACGCAATCCCAATCACTTCGGCGCCTCAGCCGGCCAGGGGCTGTGCCATATGGCGCTGGATGAATACCGCGAAGCGGTTATCTGTTTTCGCCGGGCTCTGGAAATTCATCCGCACCTGCACGCGGTGCAGCAGAACCTTGCGCTGGCGCAATCCCAAGCATCGGTTAGTAAGGGGTATCTTCACTGACGGAAATTAATCGATTACAGGCGCGCCTGAAGCTTTGGTTGGCGCCGATAAGATTACGTTAACAAGGCACAATAATGGAGGTTGAATGAGCATTCGCGTCGCCGGAATACCAGGTAGTCTCCGAGAGGGATCTTTAAACAAGGGCCTGCTGCGGGCCGCCGTAGAGCTTGCGCCGGCAGGGATGGAGATCAAGACTTATACCGGCTTAGGAGATATCCCGCCTTATAACGAAGACGTTTTTGCTAAGGGAGATCCCGAACCGGTGGCGGTGATGAAAGCCGCCATCAGTGAGGCCGATGCAATTCTGATCTCGACCCCTGAATACAACTATGGTGTGCCCGGCGTGCTCAAGAATGCCATCGACTGGGCCTCACGGCCGGCCGGTAAGTCTGTGCTGAATCGCAAGCCCGCGGCTAT
>JAICEJ010000610.1 GCA_025924215.1 Candidatus Binatia bacterium | reverse complement strand
GCGATGAGCATCATCGAGCTGTACAGTCGAGTTGCGCCGGCGTTGTATTCCTGATTGTGGTAACGCATTCCGCCGAGGAGAAAGGCGATGCCCAGCGCCAGCAGCAGGTTCGCCAGAATCGCGCCGATCAGGGACGCGCGCACCATATCGAACAGGCCCGCCTTGAGCGCGACCACAGCAATAATGAGTTCCGGAGCGTTGCCGAAGGTTGCGTTCAACAGTCCGCCTACGGCATCGCCGGTCCGGACCGCGATATGTTCCGTCGCCTGGACGATGAGTCGCGCGATCGGAATAATTGCCACAGCAGCCGCAAAGAAGATCCAGGTGTGTGCCTCCGGCCAGGCGCGCTCCAAGATCAAGGCGATCGGGATGAAGAGAAGAAGCCAGTTGATCACAGTCGCTTTTCTCCGTTGGGCGTCGATCGAAAAAGCTCAGTCACTAATTGCCGTATATGAACACCGCGAAGCGTCGACCTATCCACCTCGGCAAAAAACACTGCAGCGGGATGATTCCACGGATTCATCGTCGTCCGAGCTCGCGCCAGCCGTGAAGCAGGTCATCGACTAGTTTAGTGGCTTCCTGCCGATAGCGTTTCTCGAGCTTGCCCGTAGCGCCGAGCAGTCGTTTTCGGTCATAGGTGCTCAGCAGCACCGTCCGATCGTGAAGTCGTCCCGCGCCGAGCTGGACACCGGCGTCGTAGCTGATTGCGGCCAGATCTCCGACGGAGCGGAGGTCGGTCAAACGAATCTGACTGTAAGAGGGATCCAGGCTGCGAATCCACCAGTCCTGCAATCGTTCCCCGCGAGCCATCACCTCTGGAACAATAAGCTCCGGTCCAGCCGCCAGTATGTTGTGCCTCAACCGGCCGAGCTGTTTGCTTCCGTCGATGATCCGTAGCGTTGGGTTAACCATCGGGGTGTTCAGACAACTCAGACCAGCGAGATCGCCAATCTTTTTGGATTCGAGGAGCTCATCGTCAGCCGGATCGTCGGACGGCCCGCGCACGCGGATCATGATTTTCGGAATCACCGCGCTACCGACGCCGCGTTGAATCGAGCCGGCGCGAACCACGCGAAAATACTCCGGCTCGAGGTCGGGGCGCTCGCGCAACATGATCTGCGCAAACGCCTCCATCCCGCCCGCCACGGCTTTCATGGACGCATCGGCCAGCGGTTGCATTTTGCTCTCGCCCCAGGCGAGCAACGCTGCGCGGGTCGCGGGCGCCGCGGTCCGCAGCCGACCTACGATGTCGGGTGGAGGCGGCAAATGATCGGGCTCTAGGAGACCTCGCTTGTACCCTTCGACGAAGCGATCGAACAACCTGTCGCGCTCCTGTTGCCAGGAACGCCGGCGAGCGACGAGGTCGACCGAACCCAGGAACCGCACGATATCGACAACAGCCGGCCCTCTGGCAGAGTCATCGAAGTCGTCGAGCCCCCATGCATCTCGCGTCAGCGCGAACTGCTCGACGTGGGCGTCGCCGTGCAAACGGATAACTGGCAGGCCTTCCAGATCCCTGCCGAAGTCGTCGCACACTCGTGCGATCCAGGAGCGGTTGACGAATCTAAAATAATCGTACGGTTCGGCACGGAGCCGTTTGATCAACTCGGGTGTGGCGCGTTCGAGGGATTCCGGGTTAGGCCGGATCGGCGCTGCGCCATACGCTGTTCCCGCCAGCGCGATGGCGATCACTGCGAACAGACAAGTGAAGCGGCGCGGCCGCACTGCCCCGCCGCGCAGGCCGAAGCGTTTGGCTATTGCGGCGGCCATTCTGGCATCTCGAGGTATTATGAAAGATTGAGTAGGCAATTACTTAACCATCTAGACGGTGCCGGACAGGTCAAAGCTAATCGCGGCTATCAGCGAGCCCTAGGTCAGGAGGAGGCGTTGACCGAAGGGAACACTCCAATGGCTCCATGCCGAAGTGACAAGCAGTTCCCCCGCTCAGACGCAGCCATGCCGCGTGTCCCTCGAGATCACTGGAAGGACGCCCATGAGGTGGGGCAAAGTGGCAATTGGCTTATCTTCAGGCAAGAGTTTGCAGCTTCGGCCTCATTGCTCGAACTTGGGCTTGATCAGATTCTCGAACGAGAAGATCTCATTCCATTTCTGTTGGCTGAGGAGCTTCCTCTCGTTTACGACAATGTCGTGCAGGCTCTTGCCGGTCTCATAGCCTTCGCGAGCGAGCTCGGCGCACTGCTTGTAACCGAGCGAAGGCTTGAGCACGGTCACGATTCCGAGCGAATTGAGCACCATGTCGCGGGTGCGCTCGTCATTGGCCGTGATGCCTTGGACACAATTTACCCGGAGGCTGTTGACGGCGCGCTCCATCGTCGCGATCGACGCAAAGAGCGCGAAGGTGATGACCGGCTCCATGACGTTGAGCTGCAGCTGCCCGGCGGACGCGGCAAGTGTCACGGTGACGTCGAGCCCGATCACGAGGAAGCTCGTCTGGTTCACGACCTCAGGGATGACCGGATTGACCTTGCCGGGCATGATCGAAGAACCCGGCTGCATCTGCGGCAGGTTGATCTCGTTTAACCCGCAGCGAGGTCCGGAAGCCAGCATTCGGAGATCGTTGCAGATCTTGGTGAGCTTGGCCGCGGTGTGCTTGATCACGCCTGATAACAGCACGTAGTCGCCCGTATCGGAGGTAGCCTCGATCAGGTCCTCGGCCAGGCAGAATTTGATGCCGGTGATGTCGGAAAGATGTTTTGTCGCCAACGCAGGATAACCCGGCGCTGCGGTAACCGTGGTGCCAATCGCGGTGGCGCCCAGGTTCACACATTGCAGCATTTGCCTCACGCTGGCGAGTCGTTCCACTTCTTCCCCGATCGTCGTACCCCAGCCGTGAAACTCGGACCCCAGGGACATCGGGACGGCGTCCTGCAGGTGGGTGCGGCCCATCTTGAGCACCTTGTCGAATTCCCGGGCCTTGGCGAAGAAAGCCGCCTGAAGTTGTCGCAGCGCCTCCATGTAACTT
>JAICEJ010000609.1 GCA_025924215.1 Candidatus Binatia bacterium | reverse complement strand
TGCTGCGTGAAGCCCACTCTCTCTAGAGCACACCCACAATCTCTCCTCGTCATGGTTGCATAGTCACCATTTTGCACGTTAAGCAGAAACCTCGGGGCTGCTGGATGGAGTGTCGTAAGCATAAGAGGGTGAATGGGAGGATCGCTAACATCCAAAGGCTTTGGGAGCTCGACAAACGTGAACATGCCTTCTGGAACGTGGACCTCGACGGTGAAGTGGGGATTACCTCATCCCAGTGAGGCACCATTTCCCCCGCCCGGACCATAACGGAGGACGACCCGGGCTCCGGGTTTTTCGATCATACTTCTTTTGGATTGTGTCAGGGGCTCACCACTGGCGGTGAACGTCGTTCCTTGCAAAGACGTTCCGGTGTGTAAAGCCATCCGCGCAATCCGGAGCGCGTTGCTCACAACGGTTTGAATGCAGCAAGTCTTTCCCTCATTTCTTTTCTCCGATATCCAATCGAGAATCGGCTTGATCTCCCCCGTGTTCAGGTACTGTGGATTGGCTATGCCCACACCACACCACCTGGCCATCGCGGCAACCAGGCGAGCGTTGAGATAATGGTACCTGTCCTCCGCCGCGCTGTGCACGGCGACATTGAGGGCGAACCAGCGATCCGTGGGTATCCCGAGTTTGCCGTTGATCAGTGTAAAAAGCATTCTGCCGGCTATGATAGGCTCGTACACTGCGTGTGCGCTGGCGAATAGATTATGAGCCGAGTAGAAAACCGCTTCTGCCATACTATGCAACGTACGCCATTCCAGCGGGCTGAACGTATCGACTGGGCGATTTCTGCTACCGCTGCTTTGTATGGTAAACCCGGCCGATGCATCGCGGCGATCGAAATCTGCCGGCGAGACTCGAAACGATTCTTTGCCGCGCCTCACTTCGGTTTTGCCTTTGAACTCATCCGAGGTGAGATAGACGCCTTCGCTTGCCAATCTTACCAAGGTCTTTTTTAATCCATGGCGCTGGAGATGTGTCTGAAGATCAGAGAACTCACATCCCGCAGACTTGAGCAGTCTACGGTAGGGATTAGCCGGAGCTTCGTAAATCCGTGCGCGGACCAGGTCTAGAAATCTCTCGACCCTGCTATCGAGAAGCCTCTTAACCTGTTCTTCAGCGCGCTGCAGTGTGATTCGGTCTTGGAAAAACTTCGGGAGGGCAGCAGCCAAAGCAAGGCTGGCCTTGATTTTTCCGAAGTCCGATCTCAACCCGTAATATTTTTCTCTTAATTGGGGCACTTCTTGCCTGTCAAAGGCGCTCATTGTACTCGGAAACATCAGGTCGTCAAAATGGAGCTCCGATGCAGGGCAAGGATGATCTATGAAGGCCGCACCGAAAAACCGAACGGCTTCTTTGCTTCGAATACCCGATGCAAATACCGGCGATCGCGGCTCCGATTCAGCTACAGGCTAGAGTGCTATCTCGGTAAGCCGTCTTGAACGGAGCGCAGCGATTGAACGATTGGAACATTTGGAACGATGCAACATTTTGAACGATTGCAACTGTCTTCTCTGCATCGCCGAATGACGTTTAATAAACACGTGAATTTACGACACACTACCCTAAAGCATCGACCGGGATCCAACCAGTTTAGCCGACGAAATCTTTGAGCCGCTTGGATCACATCGAATCACAGCGGACGCAAGCGCGGAAATCCAACACAATCTTGTACCGAGATGTTATTCATCCTAATTTACGATTATCTACAACTTTCCGGAGGTGAGATATGCCGCGGATCCTTATTTTAGCCAATCAGACAGCCTCGAGCCCGGAGCTGAGCAGTGCCATTCGAGAGATCATCAAAAAAGACGCCGCTACCGAGTTTGTCTTGCTGGTTCCCGCCACGCCGGTGGAAGATTTGCTGGATTGGCAGGACGGCGATAACCAAGCGGTAGCGAAACGCACGGCTCAAACCGCCAAAGAACATTTGGAAGAAGTTGGCGCGAATGTCATTCGGACGGAAGTGGGCGACCCGTCGCCCGTCAAAGCTATCGAAGATGAGCTGCAACGTCATGAACAAAAATACGATGGGATCGTTATCTCTACGTTGCCACTACAAAGATCCCGTTGGGTAGCGCTCGACCAGCCCCGGCGCATAGAGCGCCGCTTTAAATTGCCTGTGACTCATGTGGTGGGTCACTCCGTGACGATGACGCGCGAGGAACTCATTAACGGCTTGAATGAAGATTTAAATCTGGAGCTCGAAACGCTTCTCCGAGGCGTGTATCACGCTGCGGCCGGTCGCGGTATGCTCGGACACGAGCTTCGTGAATTATTGAAGAAGGAGCTGCCGAGCGAGCTCGATCACGCGATGTTTATCGCCGATAAAATCGTCGCGCTCGGCGGTGCGGTGCGTATTCGCCCCGCGGTGCCTGCAGAGCTGGCTGCCTCCCGCGACCTGTTGCAGGAAAATATCGCTGGCGAACGAAAGATCATAAGCAACTACGCCAAGCGCATTGATCAGGCAGCGGAGTTCGGTGACAAAGGCCTCGTGATACGGTTGGAGGATATGCTGGCATCGGAAACAGATCACCTTGAGCAGCTGGAACGACTCGGGCGCTAGTTTCAGAACCCGATTCCTTCTTTGAGCCGGATAGGATCTACTCAGGTAGCGAAGCATCTAACGAGAAGCACTCAGCTCCGAATAAGAGACCTAAAGAATCGGCAGTACAGTTAAGAGCTGCCAAGCCGTCGCTAAATCCGATATTTGCAAAAAGCGGGAAGAGGGCGATAGTCGAGGCACTCGATCAGGGATACCCGCTTCATGAGATTGCCGTGCATTCTCGCGTTCACGATGCAACGGTGAGTCGCAGACGCAAACAGATCGAGCAAAGTAATTGAAGGATGTGGTTCGGCAAAACCTAACGCAGCCAGCAGTAGGAGTGTGGACCTTTGTGAGCGGCTACCAGTAAACTCCCGCCACGAGCTGTTAGATCACCCGCAGCGGGAGCTAGGCGCGCAGCTTATTTTGAACTCTTCTTCCCTTTGCT
>JAICEJ010000608.1 GCA_025924215.1 Candidatus Binatia bacterium | reverse complement strand
TCTTGACCGATTCGACCGATCTCGCTCTCAGCGCCAAAGCTGCGGCTCCCAACGCGGCCAAGCTCTACATCGTTTATCTCTGCACCGCGGATGCGCAAAAAATCATCGCCGACAGCGGCGACTTCCCGATTGCTCCCGGGATCTATCCCAATCTTAAAGACGCCGAGAGAGTGGTGGCTAATGCAGTCTTCATGGAGAATCCATCAGATGAACAGTTCACCAAACTCAAGGAAGACTTCCGCAAGATTTTCTTGACGCAGTGAGAAGACTTGAGCTTTTCTCACCCCTCAGCCGCACCGGTGTGCAGCGCATGAGGACTCGCGACTAGTCATCGCTCGGTGGAAGCCCAAAAAGGTGGATTGCTTCTGAAGATATTCTTAGGAATTTTGGCGTAGACAAGATTGACGATGTCCACCGCTTCACCGATCCCCAGATCCACGGCCAAGCTCGACAGCGCATACGCATCGGCGGCGGTCAACCCTTTCTCAGCCTGCAGAAATTCGACGGTTTCTTGCAGCGCAATGCGAGTCGCCTCGTTTAAATCAACGCTAAGACCCGTCAACAGATAATCCGTGGCCGTTTCGACCCGCGGCAGCTTGATAGTCTTGCCTTTATGAAGAAGGAATTGCAGCTTCGGCGCCAATGAAATTTCGATGGCACCGCCATCAACCTCACCATCGCCTTGCACGGCGTGACCGTCGCCGGTAAAAAACTGCGCTCCATTGTTGAACACCGGAAGATATAGCGAAGAACCCACACCCAGAAATTTCAAATCCATATTGCCGCCCCAAGCGCCGGGAGGCGTTGAAGATACCATACCAAGGCTAGTTGGCGGCGACACCGCCATGATCCCCATGAACGGATTGAGTGGAATTTCGATTTCGCTGGAGAAGAGTGCGACTCGCCGCTCCAGATCGAGCCGGATCAGCTTGGCCGACGGTTCTTTTAGCAGCTTGGGCAGCACACCTTTACCAGGCCCGGTATTATTCACGCCATAAGGTACGCGGAACCTGATCTCGAGCACGCGAACCTCCAAAGTATCGCCCGGCTCCGCCCCTTCGATGTAAATCGGTCCGGTGAGAATATGAACACTGGCCCCTTTTGGACGCTTCACACCGGAGAAGACCGCCTTTGCGTCAGACAAAACTTCCGCGCCGGGTATACCGTAGCTGGCGAAAAATTTTTCAGGATCCTTCTGCGTCGTCAGGCCCTGGTGCGAGAGTGCTTCGATCTCGACGACGGCGCCGGATTTAATACTCAGCGCCGGGGCTAGATTCGCCGCGATATAGCCCCAGAGGACGGTGTCGGGGCCGGAACGAAGCGTAGCATCCGGAACCGAATGTTTGATTTGTTGATTTGTGTGAGTCGTTATGTCCTTGCTCATATGCCACGGCACCCTAGCGGAAACGAGCGCAGGCTGTCAACGAAGATGGGCAAAAGTCATCAATCTGAACGCTCATTGGTCTGCTCTTTGAATGAATGTCAACCGGGCGCTCACGGATGGTAACCAACGAGCGAGCACTTGCACGGAAGCGCTTTGCATTCATAACTGGCCTCTTGGCGCATCAACGGCAACTCCGGCGGCTTAGCTGACTTCGGCTACTCTTATCGACGTTCATTGTTCTCAGTCCGTAATCATCGCAGCGCATGTGTCAGTGACGACACCCCGCATTGGGCAGCACTGTCAAATGACCTGCCCTAAAGCTCTTTTGATTACAAGTAATTACTAGCTTCTGCCCTGGAACAAAGTATGCACTGCCGGCGATACTGGAAGAAATCGCTAGTCAACATTTTGCGACGTCTGGAGTTTACGATGTATAAGAGACTAATCGTTTTGTGCTTTGCGCTCGCGAGCGCTACTACGGCTTCGCCGTCACCAGCTCAGGCTCACGACGGACGGCTGGATCAATTCGGGTGTCATCACGATCAGGATCAAAAGTACTATCACTGCCATGACGGCCCTTATAGGCGGCTGAGCTTCGATTCTAAAACTCAGATGGTTCAAAGATTGAGAAATCAGTACATCGCTTTGGGGCGCACGTGGCCGTATGCAGATGCGACAACTACCCCCGAGCAGCCGGGCGCGATCGTAGAAACCACCCTTGAGCCGGAAGCGGCTCCATTCGATGTGATCAAGGAAGCTCGTTCAGTGAATCGTGCGCAACCGAACAACCGGAGCCAGCGCATCTCTCGTAAGGAAATGGCCAAGCCGACCAATCCTCAAAACTCTCAAACGCATCACAAAATAGAGACTATTGCGAAAAAAGCGGCGGCGCCGCAATCTGAAGTACGTCGAAAGCGAACCGAACCGGAACTGAAGGTATGGGTGACTCAGATTAGAGCCGACGGCCGCCCGATATTCGAGAGTAAAGAAGGGGAACGTTTTTTCTTGGATGACAGTGGAACCAAAATTCTGCTGGAGCGTCGCGAATCCTAAAACTCTGGGAGCGAGGAATCCATCGATTCAGGCGCCCGGCTCCATCAGCTGCGCGATCGAAGATCATTTGACTGACGCACGCATTAAAACACGAACGCCAACAGTATCAAGAAAACCCCCAGTAAAGCGGAGGCTGGAGCTATAAAAGGCACATACCGACAGCGGCCTTCCAATTGATCAAAAAAAAGATCGATTTGCTCAAATCGCCGCCGAAGATCGCGCACCAGGAAAAAAGCTACCCCTACAATAATCAGTCCCATCCCCCACGCCGCCAGCAAATCCGATCGCGTCACAGCGAATTTTTTAACATAATCCGCATCTGAAGCAAACCACCACACGACCACGACGTACTTTGTTAGGAGGAAGCGGGTGTCATCCCAAGGTGAGGCTAGTGACGACTCTGGAATCATTTGAGGCGTTCAGACTAATTGCGACTCCTTCTGCAAAAATGAGTGTCTGCACGTTCGAATTTGGATCCCGTTTACTGCTACAATAGTCTCTTAGTCTCCGACAGGTCACCTCAACCAATGCGCAAATTATTAAACGTAGACCAGGTCGCTCAGCTCTTCGGC
>JAICEJ010000607.1 GCA_025924215.1 Candidatus Binatia bacterium | reverse complement strand
CGACGTAGCGCTGCTGCAGGATGTTGATGTCTTGAGGGAAGCTATCTTGAGGCAAATCTAAAAACCGACTGCACCACTCCGCCCATTGCTCGGTCATGGCCATAAAGTTCTCCCTAACCTGACACTACTGGTCTGCGGCGCCAGATTGTATGGTGAACGCCCAGATGACTGCACCTGATGAAATTCCGCACCCATTGATCGTAAGCTTCCGGGATCGCTCTCTCCCCCGCTTTTTGCCGATATCCACTCAGCGGTAAGCCAATCCAGCAGCAAGCGGCTTTTGTGTTGGGATGCTCGAGCACGAGGCGCCTTTCAGGACCGTCAGACTTCGATTTACGAAGATCCGGCACCGCTTCAAATCCACCCAGTCCTCTTAATCCGTTCAGTCACCGATGGCGGACTCCGCTGAATATTGCGGTCTGTGTTTGACCCGTTCCTTAGCGGCTAGAGAGATGCAAGCGGTTGTTCCAGTTTTGAGGTTTAACTGTTCAAGAGAAACTAACTGGAGACAACTAAACGTCGAGGTAACAATCTCAGGCTTGAGGTGCAACTCGCCACCTCAAGCCTGATGTGAACCCCTAGAATCCCGGACTCTATCTGGCTTCGACTGCTGCTTGGGACATCTGCAGCGCGATGCCATTTGGCAGTGAATTATTGCCAATGCTCAAAGCCGTGCCCAGTCTCTCCAGCTCCCAGGATGAGACCTTTTCTTTGGTAACGGCTTCTTGTGCTTTAGAGGTTTCCGCCAGTTTGTCGGCTTGAGGTAATTTAATCAGATATTTAACGTTGGTGCCGTCGCTTTGTGTCACCGACAGGACCATCTGCTTGCCTTCTTCCGTTGCCAAGGTCTGCATCGCGGCAATTCGACTCGAAAGGCTGGTCTTGTTAACGGTATCGGTATAGAGCCAGATGAAGGCGCCGATAAACGCGGCCATCACCAACCAGCTATACTGGGCAACCCTTTTCTGCCTGGTGATCGATCGCGTTCTCTGGAGATTGAAAAATTTCCGATAGGTCTCCTTTTCCGCCGCCAGTTTTTTCGTAGGATCCTGTTCTTGTGAACTCGGCGGTTGATCGTAAGCCAGGCCGGTACTGTTCAATATCATGCCTATAATCACCAACGCTAACGGGACGGCGATAACATATAGAGGATTCATAAACTCTCTCCTTGAAGGGCTCCTGATAGCCTTCGGATATTGGAAGAGGGAGTGGGGAACCGCGGAATACGTTGCTAGTCAAACTGAGCCGAAGCCCATGCCACTGCTCAGAGCGTGGCCCGTCTTCTTACCTCTTGCGCGCCATTACAGCTCTCGAAAATCCATTACACAGCTGCATCTCTAGTTAAAGGTAACCATCGTCTGGCTGAGAAGCAATTGCCTCTTGTCTAATAGTGAACAAGGTGAAAAGAATAATTTGCAACAAGGGAATCATGCCCGATTGGCCGCGCAGTTATTCGACCGTGCAACCCTCGATCTTTCGAAGAAAAGCGTTCAGCCGCTTATCTATCTTTATATATCCTTTTTCTTCGAGAGCCTGACCCACAGCGCCGGCGTAACCAATCGTGGCAACGACTCCTCCACCTATACATCATTTTGCTTGGCTGGGGTTTTCTATACGCACTGGGCCGCTCGTTCCACTGGAAATCGCTCTTTCGCGGATCGTGTCGCTTTCACCGTCATCCTGATAGCCAGAATCTCGAGCCGCTCGACTGGAGACAGCGCTTCGTCGGCGGCCTGGGCACTCACCCAGCCTCAAAAAACCAAAATAAGCTCGATTCAGGGGCACTTATCGAAGCCGCGTCTGCATTCGTCCTGTGTTGCATCATAGTTTTCCGTTCACCTGGTTCTGCTGTGAATCAGCATGATGGAGTCGCGTCTGTGTACTCAGCCCAAACTTCTTTCTGCTCCATTGCGGGAGAAGCTCTTTGATACGTTTGAGAGCGGCGTCGGTGAGATGCGGAGAGGCAAAAAAAGCAGAGACCTTAACTCTGTAAAGTCTGATCAAACGATCCACCATTTGAAGTAACCGAAGCAGCAATTTAGTAAGAAAATACCCGATGATCGCTGATGTTGCGATCACCGCTGCTGCTGCAATAAGGAAGTGACCTAGCACAATCATCATAATGTTTTCTCCGCCGCAAAGTCGTCCGCCCGCCGGTATGGTATCTGGCCATACCACAACTCCAACGCCTTACTGTGTAAGCCGCCGTTGCATTCCGTCTCGCTGCGGCGGATGGGAAGTGGTCAAAGTATTCTCCAAGGCTCGTAATCTCGTGTTCCCAAAGACCCCAGGTAGTGCTCGCGGATAGAACAGAGAAACGATGATCGCTCGTCGGAGCAGCGACCGAAGCGAGTAGTGGCTAGCAGGGTCAATTCGTTAGGGCTCTAACTCGGGTCGATTCGCCTACTTGCACATCCCTGCAGAGGGATTGCTGTCCAATACTGCACAAAGAACAATCTTGAAAATCTCCCAGTAGTAAGGCAGATCGCGGGTTCAAATCAGCTTGTGGCACCGTTGCGCACCACACGCTGACGGTATGTTGAATCAGAAGATTCGCGGCAGACAGCACAAGAGCCTAAATCTTAACTCAGGCTCTTGTCAATCTTGGCCGCTCCGATCAGCCGTAGCGCTCTGGCGGAAAACTTGAATAGCGACGCACTTTCCCTGAGATATACCTCGTCCCAAGGTATCCAGCAATTAGAACTCATCAGGGCTTTTGGTTCTTGTCGATCCATTCCTGTGCTTTTTGCGCCGCGTAACGGTCGGCCTCATTCTTAGTCGGCAATGTGTGACTGAATTGATACTGATGTGAAGGGAAATCGTTTGCTTCGTTTAGCTGCCGGGTGATTGTGTATTGCGGAACCCAGCTGCCGTGCTTCTCGCGCTGGAATGATTCACAACCGATGAAATAATTCTTGTATAGAAGATTATTGTTCACGGTAACCTCGATCGAGACTCTCGCAATTACGCCCGCCGCATTTACAAAAAATTTTTAGCGCTCGACATTTT
>JAICEJ010000606.1 GCA_025924215.1 Candidatus Binatia bacterium | reverse complement strand
GAGCGCAGGTCTTTGAGGTCGAGCAGCAGCATGCCGTTGTCATCGGCGACTTTAAAAACCAAGTTGAGTACACCGCTTTGGGTTTCGTTCAAACTAAGTAGCCGGCTCAGCAGCAACGGCCCCATATCCGAAATTGTTGTGCGCACCGGATGGCCTTGTTCGCCGTACAGATCCCAAAAGACCGTCGGATAAGGGGCGAAGTCAAATTCTTTCAGACCGAGTTTGTCGAGGCGCTCGCGAATTTTCGGATTGTCTTTACCCGCCCTGGCGATTCCGGACAAATCGCCCTTTACGTCTGCCATGAATACCGGCACGCCTACGCGGCTAAGGTTCTCGGCGATGACCCGGAGTGTTACCGTCTTTCCCGTGCCGGTCGCACCGGCGATCAAGCCGTGGCGATTGGCCATCTGCGGCAGTAACGAGTGCTCGCCGCTCCCCACAGCAATGCGCAGCCTCTCAGCCATGAGATACACCCCCTTCGTTGAGGTAAAAATCAAATTTACCCCATCTAACGAACTAATGGTCAAAATAGGTCACTTGATGTATAGACCAGCGGTGACGTGAATTAAAGCACAGCGTTACACGTCTAAGGCATCAAGAACGAACGAGATGAGTTCGAGCCGACCGGAGGGCGGCGCGCCTTAATCACGGCGTTCTTAAACTAAAAACAGATAAATCACACTGGAGGATCACACCATGAAACGTTTCCTTAGCGTGTTAGTTGCTTCAATGTTTATAGCTTCGGCAGCTTATGCCCAGACCAGCAAGAGTGACGAGAAGAAGAGTTCCGGTAAAACCCAATCCGAGTCGGTAAAAACCGAGGGTAAGGTCCGGTCTGACTCGGTAAAAGCGGAGAGGGCAAAGGAGAAGTCGAAATCCGAAGACAAGGGCAATACCGATGGGACAGCTACAACTGAGACCAAGCCCGCCAGCAAATCCAAAGCCGCGAAGTAAGCTTTGATTTCAAGTTGATACCAGGTGTCCCTCCGCACCTGGCTGCCACTATCCCGCCGCAGTTCGTCAGCCCTAAACTTCGATAAGCGTAAATCAGCAACTCCCTCACCAGCAGATACCAAGTAGCTGAGCCATCATCAGGCCAAGATCAAACAACCCTGTGACTTTTCGGATTCAGCCGGCACGGCAGCCGCGCTAGCAGGCTGCCATTGCTTGCAATTTCTCCACTGTGCCAATAAGAATAAGTGATTGGTTTATTTGCGTCACTGAAAGTAGGATCTTCTCTATGGCCCGAGACCAACACCCGGAAGCGGTTATCGTCCACAGCTCTGACTTGCATCTCGGCACCGATGATAGCTTCAGCGAGCGCGATTCTTTAGCAGTTCTTCCCAAAGTTCTTAGCGCGGCCATCGAAGCTAGCGCCGACATCGTCGTTCTCGCTGGAGATACTTTTGACAATCACCGCCAGCCTGGCGACCTTCTCGAACGCGCGGCGCAAATTTTGCGCGATTACGGCGATCCCATCGTTATTTTGCCCGGCAATCACGACCCGTTGACACCGGATTCTGTCTACCGTCGTGGCGGACTTGCCCATATTCCCAACGTTCACATACTCGGTCTCAACGTTGATCAATCCGTGATGTTCCCCGAATACGAGCTTGAAATCTGGGGCCGAGCGCACCTCGACTACACCGATATGTCGCCGCTTGCCGACCCCCGGCCACGCTCCACCCGCTGGCAACTTGCCGCTGCGCATGGGCATTATGTCGACGAACAGAGAGATCCGAATCGGCTGATCGGCTCATGGCTGATCCACCGTGAAGAATTGCTCGCCACCGGCGCCGATTACGTGGCGCTGGGCCACTGGAATCAGGCAACTCCCGTCGGGACCGGTAAAATTACCGCCTACTATTCCGGTTCGCCTGAGTACGCCGGCACTGTGAATGTCATCCGGCTCACAGGCAGGGGTGCGGTCGAAGTTAGCCAGGCGCCGCTTAACGGAATTTTGCGCTAGCAATCACCCATGCTTAGGACAGTAGATTTACCGGATTCTTCGGTCGTTTTCCCTCCAACACCCGAATCACCTCTTGCGCAGCGCCCCATTCGCCGCGCGCCGACGCTTCCAATGTCACGGCGCCCAGGTGCGGCGTCCACAGGACATTGCCGAGGCTGAACAGCGGATGATTTTCACGCGGCGGCTCGCTTTCGATGACATCCAACGCCGCACCGGCAATTTTGCACTCTCGCAATACTGCAACTAAAGCTTGCTCATCGATGATACCTCCGCGCGCCGCATTGATCAGATAGGCGGAAGGTTTCATCAATGCCAGCTCCCGCGCCGCAATCATCTTCTCCGTTTCGTCATTCAGCGGACAATGGATAGTCACGAAATCCGACTCCGCAAGCAGCTCATCCAAGCTTAGCCAGCGGCCGCCGAGCGCCGTGACATGAGATTCGGGAATATAGGGATCATAGACGATGAAGGACATTTCGAAGGCCCGGGCGCGCAGCGCCACCCGTGCGCCAATGTTTCCCATACCGATGATTCCCAACGTTTTTCCCGCCAGTTCGGTGCCGAGATAGTTGAGGTAATCGCCCCAGCGATTTTCTTTCACGGCGCGATTGGCCTCATGCGTGTGGCGCACCAGGGCAATCATTTGGCCGAACACCAACTCCGCCACGGACACTGCGTTGCTGCCGGGCATATTGGTGACCCAAATCTTGTATTGCCTAGCCGCAGCCAAATCGACCCGCGTCGGATCGACACCGACGCCGGTGCGCGCGATGATCTTTAGCCGGCCGCGGCTTTCCTCCATGAGATCGCGCGTGATTCTTCCCTTGCGGCTAATCACCGCATCCGCTCGTGGCGCCTCATGGTCCCATCGCTCCGGCGCTATCCAGGGATTGACCACCACTACTTCCGCACGCTGCCGCAACCACTCGATCACATCGCTTTGAAATTCTTCGACCAAGACTCGTCCGAGAAACATTTATTGCCTCCTGTTTCCCCTACATGGTAGGGGTAGCCATGTTGACAGCTTTGCCTGTAATTTGG
>JAICEJ010000605.1 GCA_025924215.1 Candidatus Binatia bacterium | reverse complement strand
CCTACGGAGGCGACTTCATGAAAAGTCCACTCATCCGGAAGCTTGCCCCAGCACTCGATTACTTCATAGCGAAATTCTCCACTGCCTAAAATGACGCTCATAAATCTTTTTCCCGACCGCTATTGATAAGCAAGCGGCTGACTTTCATTGCGCCTCATGAGCATAGACTTGACGCCATGCTTCAAAACCGCCGCTCATGCTGGCGACATTCTTAAAACCGTTCTCGATCAAGTAGGCTGCGGCACCGAGACTGCTGTTACCGTGATAGCAGTAAACCACGACCGGCTTTTGTTTATCCGTATTCTGAACGAACTCTTGCACATTGCCGTCGTGCAGATGCAGCGCTCCCGGAATGTGCGCCGCCTGGTAAGAGCCAGGATCGCGAATATCGACGAACACCGCGTTTTCCTGATCGAGCCGCTCTTTGGCTTGGTGAATTTCTATCTGCGGAATCTCCATAGCATTTTCCTCTCCTAACGATGTCCTTCTATCAAGGCTCACCGGCACTGTCCACAACGTTGAAATTTTCGGCTTCCATATGCCGCGGGCAACTCAGCTGCTATAATCCGGCGCCATGAAACTTTCCCCGCTCTCGTTTTTTTCTCTCGCTGCGGTGTGTTCGATTGCGGGTTCATCGGGCGCGGCAATGCTCGCGCCGTTTTCCATGTCGGCCCGTGGCTATTCCGTCGCGCTGGCGGGAATTCCACTGGTTGTCAATGGCGCCGGCCGGGTCTGTTCAGATTTGTCATCGGGCGTGCTGGCATCGTATTTCAGTTCCGGCATGCTGATTATTGCCGCGTCGCTGTTTGCGCTAATCATCAGCAGCCTGAGCATTCTCTTTCTTCACACCACCGCTGTTTTTCTCGTTGCTTTTACATTTCTAGGCATCACCGAAGCGATGTTTGCCCTATCCATCCGCAAGATCGCCTTCGACAAGTCAGAACCAGGACAACAGGGCCACGCTCAAGGGCAAGTTGCATCGGCTCTCGGTATCGGCTTCGCCATAGGTCCGTTGCTGGGCGGATTTGCCGGGAAGATTTTTGGACCCGACGCTTTGTTCGTGGTTTATGCCGCGCCGCAACTTTTAAGCTTGTTGTTTCTTCTTCTCGGCGGCGCCCAGCGTTCAGGCAAGATCACTCAAGAGCCTTCCGTCCGAATTCTGCGCGAAGGTCAGAAGCTGCTCAGCTCTCCCTCCTTCCTGGCCTCTTGCCTGGCGATCTTTCAATCGTTTCTCTTTCTGGTCGGAGTTACCCGGGTGGCCTTTCCCTTCTTGGCCGCCAATCAACGCGGCTTGGGGCTTGATTGGGTTGGAACCATGGTTTCAATCTCCCGTTTGGCCGATACAGCCGGGCGTTACAGCGGCGGTTGGTTGTGCGATCGTATCAGGCCGCAGCGGGTGATTCTTCTCGGTATTCTGATCGGCATTCCGATGTTTGTCTTGCAGGTTTACGGTAGCGGAGTAACGGCACTCCTGATTCCTTTGTGCGTGATGACCATGGGGTTCGGCTACACCAACGTCGGCGCCACAACGTTTGCGTTGCAATCCGCCGGCAGCGCCGGCAAAGGGCTGAGCCTCGGGCTTAGCCGCGCGTCCACTTCAATGGGCCAGATGCTGGGCCCGTTGTTAGTGGGTTTTCTGGTAGAAAAGCTCGGCTATGGGCATGGATTCGAAGCCATGGCGGCCATCTCCACCGTGGTACTGTTTGTCGTTTGGGCCGGCCTGAAGAAAAGACCGGCCGGAGCCTTTACAGACACCGGCCGGTCTAACTGACCAAAGATACTCCGGATCGACCTAGCGCAAACCTTTGAAGTCTTCGCCCAGGGCAAGATCTTTCAGATAGGCGATGCTGTCATTGGCATAGCCCACCTGCCCGGCCTTCTCAGCGCGCCAGGCATCGAGGTATTTTAGAATCTCGTCCAGAGGCAACACGTCGGCATACTTCTGGTTCATGTCGAAAAGATTGATAGCATGACAAGCCTCGTGCCGGTCAAAGACGCACTCTTCGGCAACGATCATGCGCAACCGATTGGTCGTTCCATCGACAACGCTGGCGCGCACACAGCCGCTAGTGCTTTCGCCGCATGTGAGCACCGTATCGACCCCTAGAAAATTCAAGTGGGCGATTAGGGGCGTACCCCAGAAGGCGCTCGGTGATACCTTTTTCAATACCGTCTCTCCCGGAATCGGCTTTACCTGATCAACGATATCGAACTTTCGCCGCTGTCGATCGAGCTGTTCCTGGTTCATGTCAGCTCGTTTAGTCTTATCGCGGCGAAACGCCCAAGGTTCGATGGCGACACCGTCCATCCCGGTGATGTGAATAACCGGAATGCCGACTTCCCGCGCTTTGCCGAGCAGCTTCTGAATGTGCGGCAAGGCATTCCATCCTGCCAGCCCGCAACTTCCCGGCCAGGTTTTGATCGCTTCTACCACAGGTTCCGGCTTGTCGCCGAAAACCCAGCGATAGAGATCAATCAGCAGCAACGCAGGCCTTTCGCCGAAGCCGATTTTGCGTTCAGCCCTTCCGACCAATGTGGCTTTATCTTGTTCAGTTAAAAAACGCTCCCATACTCGCTCAGCCATAGAAGATCTCCTCCTTTGTTTGTTAGGTGCTCGGTCGTCGGTGATGACTGGCAAACTATCACTCACTTCGTGAGAGCGTCAAGAAACCCGTTGTTGCCACAATCACGTGAAATTGCCAGGCTCATGCCGACCGACTCGCTACAGGTATTTGACCTCTGGCCCGGAGGGTCCGTCGTGTTCGGAAGGCGATGTCCTACATCGCGGCGCCGATCCTCCAGGGCAGAAGATTACATCGCTGGCATATAGCTTACGGTACCTCCTTACGTCTTCCCCGCCCGCGCCTTATTCAGACGCGAATCCCGCTGATGTCTTCGTTTAAAAAATTATCGATTAGGGCGTAGGTTTTTTTTGCCTAAAGCCGGTACCTGCGCTATACTGCGCGGCAGTCACAGTGCAACTCATCATCCTTTCAATACTCTTCTGGCTCGTACTGGTATCCCCTGCAAGAGCTAGTTATCT
>JAICEJ010000604.1 GCA_025924215.1 Candidatus Binatia bacterium | reverse complement strand
CGTCCCCACTGGATTAGAAATGATCGTCGATGCGTCTGGAAACATCGCCTGCTTCAAGGTATTGGACGACCAACTGATACCGCGCTCTTTAAAGCGCTGCTGAATTCCTCTCGCGACTTCCTCATTTTGCCGAAGCTTACGTACAAGAAATTCCGCGACGACTTCGGTTGTGAGATCATCACTGGTCGGCCCGAGACCGCCGGTGCCGATCACAATATCTGCCAGAGCCTGCGCCTGGCGCAACGCCCACAGGAGCTGATCTTTATTGTCGCCAACCTTCAGAATTGCCGCTACCTCAATTCCGATGGCGAAAAGGCGCTCCGCGATCGCTGCCGAGTTCGTATCGATGACTCGTCCGGTGGTGAGTTCGTCGCCGGTGCTCAAGATCACGGCCTTCTGGATCATATCAGTGCCCAACCATTGGGATTAATAGCTGTAGGATGATGAGAGTGTACAACCCGACCATGCCATCGTCCAGAAGCAGCTTTATTTGCTGAGAGTGTTCTCAAGAATCGAACAGAGATTACGTGCAGCGTGTTTCGACAACCGGAAGGAGGCCCTTAGGATCAGTTCCCAGAAACGTATTGTTGGTTGTTTGGTCGAGCCGATAAAAAGCTGGATGCTCATTCAAAAAAACACTGATGATGGCGCATGTAATACTGCTGACAGGTGAAAAAGAGCCGAACTAGGACTGAGGCAAGGAAGTCAATTCGACTAGGAAGGTGTTTTTTTGGTCTTCAAATACGGTTAGTAGGGCGGGTTCGATGGTGTCTTCGGCGGGAAAATCGAGGCTGAGCGGGTTGATGTATTGTTGGTCTTTATAGAGCTCGAAATGGAGGTGGGGACCGGTGGTTCTGCCGGTTGAACCGACAAACCCAATTACCTGCCCCTTTTTCACCACACTACCCTTGCGGATACCATTTCCGTAGCCCGAAAGATGTGCGTAGCGGGTGGCAAAGCCGGCGTCATGTTGGATTTCAACTAATTTGCCGTAGCTGCCGCTCCAAGAAGCCTGGTTAATGATGCCGTCGCCGACAGCTCGGACAGGCGTACCCCGTTCCGCGGCAAAATCTATCCCGGTGTGCGGCATGCTGGTCTTCAAAACCGGATGAAACCGCGACTCGCTAAACGTTGAGGTAATGTTGGCAAATTCTAATGGGAAGCGAAGAAATGAACGGGCTAAGCTTCTGCCCTCGATGTTGTAATACGCGCCCATGCCTTTCTGCTTTTCAAAATAAATCGCAGTCTTTTTCTGGCCGGCGCTGATCAACTCTGCGGCCAGGATTCGCAGTTGCGGCTTGTCCGGTTGGCCCCTTGTGCTGCGCTGCTCGTATAAGATCTTGAAGCTGTCGCCTTGATAGATGTTCTCAAGATCGATATCCCAGGTAAAAATATCGGTCAATTGTGAAAGTAGGCTGCTGTGAATACCGGCCTTCATACCGGACCTGAATAGAGAATCATCGATAGTTGCGGTGGCGGTTCTCAACTCAACATTGACCGGCTTTTCCCGTCGCGCGAAAAAGACACTCCGGCCGGTTTTTTCCCAGGTCAGATCCATCGAGTCGTTGAAGTCGACCTCTACTGCCATCAACGACTCGGTAGCCCGATTAGCATCGATATCCGGCTTGGCGAAGTAGAGATGAACTTGTCTTCCGGGAGCCAGCTTCCCCGACCGGAAGTGTTGGCGAAACGAGCGGCCCCAGAGATCCTTGTCGTCGGCGGTCAGGGTAAATCGGTCAAGAATTCTGGGTAAGGTATCTCCGGAACGGACACGATGAACAATGTATTCCTGTCTATGCCAAAAATCCAAGGCGGTTGCCTGCCGAGCAGGGAGCAAGGTGTTATTGGTAAGCCGGCCAACCGGTGGAGTAGGGGCTGGTATCTTGCCTTTGGCGAGTCCTTTGCGCACCCCCGCTTGTCTGGTGGGGTCGGCGTCTGCCGGTTTCGCGGCTCCAGTCGCGACAAATACAGATAACCAGATCAGCAGGCTATAGACAGATTGAAGACCTTTGAACTGCAGCGCCTGACGGGTTTGCTGTCCAGGGGCCCCGTATGGGAATCCAAGTTGCATACAAACTTTACACTGAATAAACCGTTTAGCCGGGTCTGTCAATCCACAAACGTTGGCTGGACGTCTCAGGACTCGCCTAAAAACAGCCTTCTCACAGCGACCTCAACCATAAAAAGCGCAAACGCAAGGGCCAGCAGCGGCCCGCGGATAGGTTGATGAGTGGCCGTAGTATGTTGCCTTTCCACTTTTTCGATGAATTTTGGGTTTATCTCGCCGCCGCTGATCTCCGCTAACCTCGTAAGCAGCGCTAAGTTAACATCGGGGCGCGATAACTCACGTTTTGGATCGTAGGTGGCGGTAAATCCCACCGGAGGGTACGCGATCTGGCGGCCCTTTCGCTCTTCCAAAAGATCAATGCGGTATTCGCCGGGAGGTAAGATCGGTAGGGCAACCTGGAAATGTCCGGCAGCGATCCTTTTGAGTATCCCTTCGGTTTTGGTGCCGTTCCCGCTTGCTGCGAAGCGAAACTGACTTTCCGAAGCGGTCTCCTCAAATATATAAAGATCCAAGATCGGCTGAGTGCCGGACAAGCTAATCCTCGCTTCGTGAACCGGTATGGGGGTGTCGCCGCTGGGGCGAATCCACTCCAAAACTTTTTCCCAAAACTCCGGCAGGCTTGCCCATTGAATCCAAGCGCGGCTCCATCGCCCTTCCAGATCAGTGGTTAACGCCACTGTTTTGCCTCGGCCATAGCGCCAGGAGGCGAGCAGTGGCGCTTTTCGTCCCTCTTTGGCGATTGAGAGGTCCAGCTGAGCGCCACGCTTGAGTTCGGTTTCGATGAAACCGCGCAGTGGCGGATACCCCTTGCCGGAGAAGCCGGCCAGCAGTTCCGAGCCTCTTTCATGGACAGGTATAAAATCGCGTTCCGGCGGTGGCGGTTCGTCCTTCGGCTTCTCCTGGACCCGTTGCAAAACGATCTGCGGAAGAGTCGTCGGATCGTAAATGTGATGAAAAAAACCACCGCCGTATTGGGT
>JAICEJ010000603.1 GCA_025924215.1 Candidatus Binatia bacterium | reverse complement strand
AGACGGGGAGCATTATGATGTGACGGATTCCACCTTACTTGTCGACGCGACTTTGAAGGCGGAATTTCCGCCGGTGGCGCTGCCGCAGCGGCCGTTCATGGAGCGCGCCCGCGAGATCTGGGTCGAGTTAGACTTGCCGAAATTGAATCCGCGCCCGCCCTGGTTCGGATATTCACTGGGCTTATGGCCGGAGGAAGCGGCAATCCAGGCCGGCAACGCAGTCGCCGGCAATCACAGCCAGAATGCCGAGTTTAGTTCGAAACACGGTATCAAAGTGCCCAAAGGCACGAAGTTTATGGATCTCAAGAAAAAGTACATGGCCGAAGAAATTGAAAAATTTAAAAAACAAGCGGGTGAAAAGAAGTAGCACTATGCGGCTTGCTAATCCGCCGGCGCGTTCTACGAAAAGCGCTAGGCTGACAAACAGAACATGATAATTCCGGCTCGGAGTTACGTTTAATGAACCTTATAAAAGCACTGATCTGCGCGGTAATTGTTGCGTCCATCTGCAATCCTACCGGCGCCTGGTCCCAAGCCAAGAAGATCAAGGTCGGCTACAGTTCCGATGCGCCGGGATCGCTGGTCACGTGGCTGGCTCGTGAAGCCGGGATTTTTGCCAAAAATGGCTTGGACGCTGACTTGGTCCGCACCCGCACCACGATCGGGGTCATGGCGCTCCTTTCCGGCGAGCTGGATTTCATCCAGGCTTCGGGTCCAGTCGTTCTCGAGAGTACTCTCAGGGGCTCGGACCTGGTTTACATCGCCGGCGGTATGTCAACGCTGGATTTTATTTTTATGAGCCAGCCGGAAATTAAAACAGCCGAAATGCTCAAGGGCGCAGTCGTGGGACTTGCTTCGATTCGCGGCGCATCATTGGTAGCCACAGAATTCGCGCTGCAAAAACTTGGCTTGAATTCGAAGGACGTCAAATTCATCGTTATCGGCGGCACACCGGAGCGGCTGATCTCGATGCGCAACAAGCGCCTGCAAGCCACACTTCTCAGTCCGCCCACCAGCATCGTCGCGGAGCGAGAAGGATTCAACGTGCTTGCCGATGTCGGCGCTCTGGGATTGCCGTTTTTGCATAATGGCATTGCGGCATCGCGCCGCTTTGTCCGGGATAATCCAGAAACGGCAAGGCGCTACGTCAAGGCCCAAGTCGAAGCAGTCCACCTGATGAAGACCGATCGCAAGACCAGCGTCGCGGTGCTCGGCAAGTATCTGCGGCAGACCGCCAATAAAGAAGTTCTCGAAAGAAGTTACGAGCTCTCGTCCACAGACGATAAATATTCGCGCAAGCAATATCCGTCATTGCCGGGTATTCAGACGGTTTTAGACGCGATCGCCGATGAAAATCCCAAAGCCAAGTCGGCGCGTCCTGAGCAATTCGTCGATACCCGCTTCATTAAAGAACTCGATGACAGCGGTTACATCGACGGCCTCTACAAAGGCAAGGCGAAATAGGGATGCAAGAAACCCTGGCGAAAAGCCTGGTGCATTCGTTGCGGGCTGCGGGAATCGATTTTATGACGTACCTGCCTGAGACCCGGCTCAGCCAGATCATACCGTTGCTACAAAACGATAGCCATTTCCAACTGGCGCCGGTGGGCAGCGAAGCCGAAGGCGTGTCGATTGCGGCGGGCGCCGCACTCGGCGGCAAAGTCGTTGCCAGTTACATGGAAGGGACCGGGGTTTACGTCGCTTGTTACAACATTTTGACGGTTGGGGTTCGCTACGGCGTACCGATGTTGCTGTTGGTAAGCTACGTCGGCAGTCTGGAAGACCACCGAAACAGCTTTCTTTATGTCCAGCGCGGCATCAAGCTGATCCCGCAATTGGAAGCTCTCGATGTGCAGTATCATGTGATCCGCGACGGCGAAGGGCTCGAGCGCAAGGTTAAAAACGCTGTGCGCATGATGAACGCGCTCAAACAGCCGGTGGCCTTATTGTTCACAGAGGACTTTACCTTATGATTCGGTACGACTGTTTCGAATGGCTGGCGCCGCTCATGACCGACCAACTCGTGGTCACATCGCTGAGCGGCCAGAGGGTCGAATGGGGGCATCTGTCGAAACGAGAGGCCGACCTCAATCTCGGCTCCATGGGAAATGCCCTTGCGGTCGGCATCGGTCTGGCGCTGGCGCTGCCGCACCGTAAGGTTTTTGTCTTCGAGTCCGATGGCAGCGTGCTGCTTTCGCTCTTCAACCTGCCGACTTTGGCCAATCTGAACCCGGCGAATCTGGCGGTATTCGTTTTCGACAATCAGGCTTACAGCGGCACGCGAATCAGTTACCCGAGCGCGACGGCAGGCAAGACGGATCTCGCCGCCGTGGCTCGAGGGTCTGGCATCGAGCATTCCGTGACGGTTTCGGAGTTGGAGGATTTTAAAACCGAGGCGACAGGAGCCCTTAAGGAAAACGGCTTACGTTTCGTAGTTTGTAAGATCGAAGAGAGCGTCGGCCACCGACAAATTACCAGGAGCAACGTTGATCTGTTGGAAACAAAGTATCGTTTCGTGCGTTATCTCGAACGGACCGAAGGCAAACCGATTTTTCATGGGCGTGGGTAGCCGGGATTATGAAACCCGAGTTGGCTCATAAAACGGTTGCCGCGCTTAGACGCGCCGGAATCGATTTCGTCAGTTACATTCCCGAGACCCGGCTGAGCGAGATCCTTCCGGTGATGAAAGCGGACGAGGCTTTTACCCTGGCGCCGGTATCCAGTGAAGCGGAGGCAGTCGGCATTGCCGCCGGAGCCGCTTTAGGCGGCAAACGCGCGGCAGTCTACATGGAAGGCACCGGCCTGTTTGTCTCCGCTTACAACCTTCTTACCGTCGGCGAGCGTTATGGCGTGCCGATGCTTCTGGTAGTAGCTTTCGTCGGCAGCTTCGATGATCAGCGAAACTCTTTTTTGTTTTCTCACTATGGCATCAAAACAATCAGCCTGCTAAAGACCATCGGCATCGAACACGTCGTGGTCGAATCTGGGGACCATCTTGAGGCGCGAATGGACGACGCCGTGCGCATGATGAATGCTTTGAAGTTGCCGGTGGCTCTGTTATTCACCGGCGAATT
>JAICEJ010000602.1 GCA_025924215.1 Candidatus Binatia bacterium | reverse complement strand
TCTTTCAAGACAGCTCTTCCTGGCAGCATCGGAGTATAAGCGGCGGAGTTAAATCCGTTCTCCCAGCATTGTACCCCGACATCGGCGCGTGCCGCAGAAGCAAGCATGGGCGCGTTTCGCCGCGCGGGTATGACGTTCGCCCAACTGTAGATTGTAGTCGTAGGTAAGTTCCTCTTCCGGACGGATGTCACGGCGAGCGTCAATAAAGATCCGGGTGCCCTCTTCCTCGATCTGGCAGTTGGGGGCGCAAGAGTGATTGATCCACCGTGCGGAGTTGCCGCGACGTGTCGCATCGATTACTAGATTATTTTCAAGCGAGAAGAGCATCGTGTGGGGCGAATGCTCATGAAGATGCGCATACCTACGGTCTGCCTCGTCGTCGGTGATTAATTCGCCTTTGTATTCGACAATTCGTGTCCCCTTAGAAATTCGCGTCAGCGCAAACACCCCGCGCCCATGGATAGGAGAGTTTCTAACTGAATACCTTCGTCGCGCCCGCTTTGCTCTAGCCATATGCTTACACAATCATATTTGTTTTGGGTTGACTACCGCAAAAACAGTTTGCCGTATTCTTTTTTCTATCTTCAAATGCTTTCGCGTCAAGAACTTCCATTTGGACGTACTGGATCTTGTCAGCGCCTGCTAGCGGCGGATAAATTCCTTTCCGATTGGCGAACTCGCCGCTCTGAGCGAGAATTTTCATGCTCTCATCATCCAAGTAATAGTCGATGAAAGCCTTCGCCGCGTTAGGATGCGGCGCTTTATTGCTCATGACGGCGAAGTGGCTGTCGCCGAGCATTTTCTCGATCCGCACATAATCGAGCGGGCGCGCCGGTTTTTCCTGCGGTGTAGGCATACTTCACGAAAGTAACCGCTATAGGCATTTCCCCCGTGCTTACGCGCTCTCCCGCCGGAAGCATGGATTCCACCAGTATCGGTTTCATCGCCGCCAACTCGCGAATGTATTTGTCGGCTTTGTCCTTACTCATCACTTTTGTGCAAGCTGCTGAGCCACTGAATCGTCGTGACATGAAGAGTCGGATCGGCCATCACTAACATGCCTTTGTATTTTGGCTGGACCAAATCTTCCAGTGCCTTGGGAGCGTCTTCCGGCTTGACTAGGCTCTTATTGTAGAGCACCCCCACAATACCATAGCGGCTGATGGGTCCGAGCCGTGGATTGATCTGATCCTTGGGATACTTTTGCATGACCGTGGAATCGTACTTGCCTATCATACCTTCTTGATGCATGATCAAAAGCGGGTCGGAATTGTTCAGAACGACATCATAAATGGGATTGCCGGCACGGTATTCGCCCATCGAACGGTTCATGACGCTCATCGCCGAAGCGCGCCAGTATTGCGCATTGAGACCGGTTTTCTTGCGGAAAGCTTGGATGACGGCTTCTACTACCGCAGTCTCGAGAGAGCCGTAAATGATGACTTTGCCTCCCTCCTTTTTAGCAGCTTCAACGAGTTCCGGGCTTTGACCCGAAGCTTGCTCGGCGAACAGAAACCAGGTAACCGTCAATACGATTGTGCTCGTTCTCATCTCAACCTCCACATGATCAACCGACCGAATCAGAATCCCGTCTAACATAGGATGAATTTCCGGGTCAATGCTGGTGTGCCGGTTTTCAGCGTGCTGCCATGGACCGCGAAGAGCGTTTGTCGGGGAACCGACGTTGACAGGTATTCAACGCGCTTGTTATAGCCGAGTTGTGGAAGTTGAAAGGGATGAATTATGCAAATCATTGATGCCGACGGACACGTCAACGATCGTCCCTGTATGGATGAAATTTCGAAGTATATGCCGCCGGGGAATCGCACACAGGTGTTCCCGGCTTTTGATCATATTCATTTTCATTTTCTCGAGGGAGGAGAGAAGCGATCACGAACCGCCACTGTGGGACCTCAGGAATGGGTAAACTTTCTCGATGAAACCGGCATCGACTGGACTGTGGTCTATCCGACGGCGGGATTGGCGGTGGGGCGGATCATCGCAGAGGATTGGGCGATTGCCGCCTGCCGCGCCTACAATAGTTGGCTTTACGAAAAATTCACCAACGTAAGTTCTAGAATTAAAGGGATCGCCTTGATCCCAATCCAGGATACGGACGCGGCCGTGCAAGAACTTCGAAGGGCGGTCAAAGACTTGGGGATAGTCGGAGCAATGCTACCCTCCAACGGCGAGGGTATCAAAGGTCATTTCGGTTCGAAAATCTACTGGCCGATTTACGAGGAAGCGGAAAAGTTAGGTTGCCCGCTAGCGGTTCACGTCGGTAGCTTGCATCATCTCGGGATGGATACGCTCGGCGTGTATTATGCCGTCCACGCGCTCGGCCATCCTTTCGGGATTATGGCGCAGGCGGCGGCGATGTTGTCGTATGGCGTGTTTGATCATTTTCCGAAGCTTCGCGTCGGGTTTCTCGAAGGAGGGGCCACATGGGTGCCGTTTTTCATGGACCGCTTGGACCGATCCTATCCTCATCATTTGCAAGTCGATATTGACGGCAAATTCCTGCCCAGCTCACATCCGGAGGTGAGCGCGCGCGAGTATTTTCTGCGTCACGTCAAATCAGGCAATATCTTCGTCGGTTTCGACGGCGATGATCGAGGCCTTGGCTATGCCGTCAGGGAGGCCGGCAATCATTCTTTTGTCTTTGCCACGGATTTCCCGCATGAGAGCTTCGACGCCCAATCTTGCCGGGTCGAGATCGAGCACCTATTGGGCCGCGAGGATTTGAGCAAAGATGACAAAGAAGCGATCTTGGCAAAGAACGCCAAGAGCTTTTACGGGATCAGCAGCTAGAACAGCCAAAGAGCCGTTCTGCCGCACGGAGAGACTTCTCATCTTTAGAGTTTAAGGCGAGAGTCATCGGTTCGCTAATCTGACATTGCGACGACGAATTTGAGCCAGTTCAGCCGGCTGGCATGAGCGCGCGCGAACGCTTGGTCTTAAAAATCTGGAGTTTCGCCGCATCTGTATTCTGTATACGCCTGCCGCACACGATCGACTTCGCCGCTTTGTAAGCATGTGCCACCGCGGCTAATGTAGCTTTTTGATTCTCCACCTGAACGCT
>JAICEJ010000601.1 GCA_025924215.1 Candidatus Binatia bacterium | reverse complement strand
CTGCTCACTCCGCGCATCCACTACAATGGTTTACTGCGAGTGCGCGGCGATTTGTATCGCAAGTTGCAAGGGATGCATCTCGATTATCATCGTTCACGGCCAATGAGCGACTCTCTGTTCCGGCTGACCACCGATACTTTGGGGTTTCAGGCGGTGCTTACGGTCATGATCAACCTACTTGTGGCCGGCATCACGCTCCTTGTGATCGTCGGATTACTGATGGGAAGGAACGGCGCGTTGACCTTGATCGCTTTGTCGATAGCGCCACCGCTGATGTGGGTCAATGTTATCTTCGGGCGCCGGCTCAGCGAGAAGACACGAAAATCCCGAGAGTCTGATAGCGCATTTACAACCTCGGTACAGCGTTCCATGTCGGCCATCGTTCTTACCCAAGCGTTCGGGCGCGAAGAAGATGAGTACCATCGCTTTGGCACCAGCGCGCGGCGGTGCGTGCGCGCGTGGTTCGGTATCCACCGGCAGGAAGTGGCTTATGGTTTGAGCGTGGGCGTCATTCTTGCCGTCGGAGCATCGCTGATTCTGACTTACGGCGGGGTGCTTCTGCACCGGCGTCAATTGACGCCGGGCGAACTGATGATCTTTATGACCTATCTCGGGATGATCTACGATCCGTTGTGTCAGATAACCGGTTTCAGATTCAACCTCGAGAGCGGCCTGGCCGGGGCCCGGCGCGTATTTGAAGTGTTTGATCGCGACGCGCTAGTTACCGATGCACCTGACGCGACTTCCCTGCCTCTCCAGCCGCGCAGCTTGATCCTAGAGGCCGTCGGCTTCGAATACTCTTCCGATCAAAAAATTCTCGAGCGCATCGACGTGAACATCGAACCCGGGCAAAGCGTCGCGTTTGTCGGCTCGAGCGGTGCCGGCAAAAGCACTCTGCTCAACTTGTTATTACGTTTTTACGATCCAACCGCTGGAACGGTGAAGCTGGATCAGCATGATCTGCGGCAGATAAAGCTGAAAGACATCCGTCGTCATATCGCCTTGGTCTTGCAGGAAAGCGTGATCCTACCGACAACGATCGCCGAGAACATTGCTTATGGTTGCCCGACAGCGACACTCGAACAGATCCGCGAGGCGGCGCGCCTGGCAGGCGCGGCCAACTTTATAGAAGCACTGCCAGATCAGTACCAAACAGCATTGCTCGACTCAGGTATGAACCTTTCGGGCGGCCAGCGCCAAAGGATTGCTCTGGCGCGGGCGCTCCTCACCGAAGCGCCGATCCTAGTTCTCGACGAACCCACCAGCGCTCTGGACTCCGAACACGAGCAAGTCGTGATCGATACCTTGAATTCTTTGAAAGCCAAGCATACGGTCGTGCTGGTCAGCCATCATATCGCTGCCGTGATGAGCTGCGATCGCATTTGCGTCTTGGATCAAGGAATGATCGTCGAACACGGCAACCATCAAGAATTGCTCCGGCGAGGCGGCATCTATGCCGCGATGGCCAAACAGCAATTACGCACGGATTTTCCCGTTTTTCCCGAGGCCGCCTAGGATGGGCGATTTCCTGCCGGAGGAGACTGGTAAGGCTCCTTCGCGCGCCAGGGCCCGTGCGGCGATTAGCGTATTAATCCGCCAGATCCGAGCCAAGTAGAAAGCCGAGGAACACGGCGCAAATCGGTGCGTGCATCAGCAAACGATAAGATGCGTTTGGGACTCGCTCAGAAGCGGCCTTCTTTTTCCAATTTTTTGACAAAGCGATCATCGACGAGATCTTCGGCCTTTAACCGGCGGATTTTGTCGTTGGTGAGACCGAGGAGCCGGATGACGTTGCGTATACCGTCAACCGTCGGATAGATGCGTCGGTCATATAGCAAAGGCAGACTTTCGTAGCCTTCGATAGCTTGCTCCACTTTGGGCAAGCGAAGTCCCTTTGCGAGGCTTTTGAGAACCGCCGGTTTGTTTTCCGGTTGAGCAATGAAGGCCATCGCATCTACCACGCTGCGCAGAACGCCTTCGACCACGTCCGGGGATGCCTTGATGAAGCTACGCTTGGTCAATACGCCGGTGCTTTGAAAAGGGATCGGCAACTGCGCCAGATCGGCAAGATTGGTAAAGCCGCGGCTTTTAAGCGGCGCGGCAAAGGTATAGCCGACATGGGTTGCCGCGATGCTGTCGTTGATGAGCGCTTGGCTGCGCACCGATTCATCACCCAGGATACGAAAGCTAATGCCATCACGTTTAGCGTCTAGTCCCCAATACTCGAGAGCCAGGGTCGTGAACATCCAGCTGCCGCCGCTCGCACTGGTGACTCCTATGACTTTGCCCTTCAAGTCAGAAGGCACTTTTATTTTGGGCGAGGCCATGATGTTACCAATCAGCTTATTGATTAGGCCGGCGACGAACACGAGATCAGTCCCTTCAGCGGCAGAACCGAGCACCGCGCCGGTGACAGAGCCTTCGTGGAGTTGAGTATCGCCCCCGGCGAGCGCGGCCATGCCGACAGGACCATTGCGGACATGAACAAACGACAAGTCCAAGCCATAGCGCCGGAAGATACCTTGATCCTGGGCTACGTACATGGCCGCCTCGCGCTCGCTAAACGAGCCTGTGGTCATAACGACTTTAGTTAATGGTTGGGCCGCATGCGCGTTTCTAGCAGTAATCCCAGCCACCAACGCTACGATAATGAAAGCACCTGAGAGCGCTTGCCTCATAACATCCTCCACGATCTATCCTATCGAGAACGTTGCGACACTAGAGAAATCAAACTACGGCGTCAAGTAAAAGCACAGCGGATTGCTTTTATGACCTGATTAGTCCTTAAGGTGCTGCTACTTCACCTGTCGTGGAAAGCTCCAATGCAACGGATATAGTTCGAGATAACGGATTGCTGAGAGTGTAGCCGCGCGGTTAGATCTCGAGGGGGTTTGACTACTCAGTGTCACCGATGATCAGGTAAGTTTACTTGGGAAAAGTCCGGCTGAACCCCCTCGATCGTAACTGAGCTTATGTCCGTCGGCCTCAAGGCGACTGGGGATTATCGGTATTTTCAACTTCTCCCCTGCATGGCCAGATAGGGACTATTGGCGCGCTCCAGTTCCTCTTTGCTGAGTTTCTTG
>JAICEJ010000600.1 GCA_025924215.1 Candidatus Binatia bacterium | reverse complement strand
TCTCACGACAAGTTTCCTCTACGTGCGGCGCGCTTAACCTCTTTCTTATCATTCAACTTAGAACTCAGATGCTTTGGCGACTGAGATATGGTATCCGTCCTCCTCTTTGCGCAAGCGGCGGTCAATCACAAACGGCCCAAATGGAAGTAACGCCGCAAGGAGCACGAGCCCCGTCCACCGAAAGCTCCAGCGCATGGCATCTCGCGCCAGCATCAAGGCGACGACAAACCCGATAAACAGGATTCCGTGCACCCATCCGACAATACGCACCGCCTCCGGCATTTCGGCAAAATGTTTTAACGGCATCGCTATTCCCAGCAACACCAAGAATGAAACGGCCTCAACAATTCCAATCAATCGAAGCCGGCCGACTGGTGTTCTCAGCATACTCTCTCCCTTTTTACCAAACGATGCCGCACTTTAGCGAATCGATTCTACTGCAGTATCTTGAGCTATCCGGCCCATCGCCAATATTCCGCAGTCAACCTGGGAAATGGATGGGAAGAGACCGAATTCATAGTCGATGTCCCCCCGACGGAATCGCGCGCGGAGCAAAGGTAATGAATCAACATCAAGCTGCTCCATCCTGAGTATCCTCTCTCACGCGGCTGCGAAGTTAGCGACTGCAGGAATGATTTGCTTACCGATCAGTTCGATGGGCGCTATCTCGTGATCGTTAGGTACGCTGATAATCAAGTGCTCGATGCCGGCATCATTGACGGATCGGCAGTATTCTATAGCCTCGCGCACGCTGTTTGAGCCACCGACATCGAGCCTGCCAATGGCGGTGCGCTCGATCTCGTCATAAGGTCGGCCGATTGCGTCACAACTTTTTCGCAGCACCTCGAGCTTGGCGCGAACAACGTCCAAACCGTCGAACGCATAGAGATTGCAAGCATCGCCGTATTTCGCCACCAAAGGCAGGGTCTTCTTCTCACCGGCGCCGCCAATCAGAATATTGGGATGCGGTTTGGCAAGTGGTTGAGGCGAATTGAGCGTCTCGGCCAGCCGATAATGCTCGCCGTTATACGGGCCAACTTTTCCTGACCACATCTGCAGCGCGATCTGGAGGGTTTCCTCTAAACGCTCGAAGCGCTCTTTCAGCGGCGGAAAGGGGACGCCAAGTCCGATAGCCTCGCGTTCGTACCAGCCCGCCCCGACCCCGAAATAACTCCGGCCTCCGGATAGGACATCGAGAGATGTTACGGTTTTGACGAGAATGCCGGGGTGGCGGTAAATCACTCCGCTAACGAGTGTTCCGAGGCGGATTCGCTTGGTCATGGCGGCCAAGAAGTTAAGCGCGCTGTAGCCTTCCAACATCGGCTCTTCGGGCTTACCGATCATGTCGATCTGAAAAAAATGATCCATCACCCAGAGACTTGCAAAGCCGGCTTCCTCCGCTGCTTGACCGACGCGAGCCAGAGTCGATGCTAACGCCGATGTCCTCGCTGGCCAAGTAAAAGATGGTATCTGGAGTCCCAGTTTCATCATGCCCTCCGCGCGAAAAGTTGAACCCAGATTCGCGGTGATTATCTCACAAGAATATTTAGAATCTTCACAGGTCGGCGTTTGTCGGCTGAACTTTGAGCGGGAGTCGCACCATAAACTCGCTGCCTTTACCATCGCCCTCGCTGCGAACCTGGACCGAACCACCGTGGAGCGCTACAAAGTCTTTGACCAAGGCCAAGCCGATGCCGAGTCCGCCATGCGAAAGCTGGGTTTCTACCTGCGTGAATAGATCGAATATTCGCGGCAACATATCGTGAGGAATTCCCACCCCGGTGTCCGTGACCCGGACCACGGCCTCGTCGGCCTCGGTGGTCACCTTGATCGAGATAGCGCCGTGCTCCGGAGTGTACTTGACCGCATTACTCAGTAGATTCAAGAAGACCTGCTGCAATCGATCACGATCGCCTTGCAGCACGATCGCGGACCACGGCCCGATCACCTGGATTCTCTGACGGCGTTCGTCAACCTTGGGCCGCGCCGACTCCACAGCCTTTTCGATAACTTCCTGAAGCACGACAGGTCCGATATTTAAGCGAACCTTGCCTGTGCTGATGCGCGTCACGTCCAATAAGTCATCAAGCATCCTGCGGACGAAATCCAACTGCTCCTCTATGAGCTTGAGCGAACCTTCTAGATCGGGGTTGCGAGGGGCTGTTCTACTGATGAGTTCCACCGCCGTGCATATCGACGCCATCGGATTACGAAGCTCATGCGAGAAAGTGGCTAGAAAGTTATCCTTTCGCTGATTCGCTGCAGCCAGTGCCTGTACTTGGTTGCGCAATGCTTCGATTTGCTCGCGCAGATCCGTTCGGTTGCGAAGGATCTTGCCAAACCCGACGAGATTCTGGCTCTGATCACGCAGCGCTATCAATATACCGGTCGCCCAAAATCGCGAGCCGTCTCGGCGCATCTGCCATCGATCATCTTCCGCTTTGCCGAAATTGACCGCTAGCTGGATTTCCTGATCGGGAATTCCCCTCTCTCTATCTTCCGGGGTAAACAGAACTCCAAGAGGCTGGCCTACCATCTCATTTGAGCTGCGGTCGAAGATATACCCGGCTCCCGGGCTCCACCACAGAACGCGCGCATCGGCGTCTAGCAACACAAAAGCGTGCTCCTTCGACTGCTGAGCCAGAAGACTAAGAAGTTCGTCGACGCGCGCTGTATCATGTTCCGACATTCAATGGGTCCCTTTGTTGAACAAGTTGTGTTGGGGTTTACGGCGCTGTCGTCAGCAGGAGTCCGCCGTGTACGACACAGTGCAAGTATACCGGAGATCTCGCGCAACTCCAGATTCGGTTGCAAACAATTTGAAACCTCTCCGGGCGGAAAATCGCTCTGAGCCGTTTCACTAATTTCATTATCTTAGGCAACGGTTTGGCTCTTAAGCTGCTGAATTTTGCGGTCATCTGACTCTTCAAAGCAGCCTAAAATTCCGACAGGTAAGCGACCCTCACGGAATGTCCACTGGGGGACTTCAGCGAACTGCTATTTGCCTCATCCAGCGATTATCCGACATCAGAAGAACCACGCGGAGAGTTTGCATTAGTTCCCGCCGAGCTGTTAAATCGTCGCTG
>JAICEJ010000599.1 GCA_025924215.1 Candidatus Binatia bacterium | reverse complement strand
CGCTGCTTGCGCGAAGCAAAGCGCGGATCGCCGATCAGAGAATCCAGTTCCGCCGCCTGGAGCAATCCTTCCCAAGCTTGGTTGTGCCCCGACAGGTGAACCATGAAGGGCTTCTTGTCGCAATCGAGCAGACTATAGATCCGTCCCTTGGGGAAATTCTCCCGCGAAACGGCTTCGCCGCCGTTTAGATAATCCGCCACGTGAGATTCAATGAACGCGGTGGCGACCTGCAGAAGCGAAACGTCGATGAACTGGCCAATTCCGGTTTTCACGCGCGCCAAGAGAGCGGCCATAATCCCGTGAGCGGCGAAGATCCCGGCGCAGTGATCCACGAACGAGATACCGGCGACTTTGGGATCATCGAGATCGGTGACCAGACTCATCATGCCGCTGAGCGCCTGACCGATTGTGTCGAACCCGGGCTTGTCGCGATAGGGACCGCTCTGGCCATAACCGGAAATCGAACAGTGAACCAGCTTGGGATTTATCTTCGCCAGCTCTTTATAGTCCAACCCTAGCTTACTCCTCGTCGGCGGGCGGAAATTTTCGAGAAAGATGTCGGCCGTAGTTAGCAGTTGCGACAGAATCTCGCAGCCTTTTTTCTGCCGCAAATCCAGGGTGACGCTTTTCTTATTGCGATTAAGCGCGCGAAAGCTCGGCCCATACCCCTCGTATTTTGGATTGCGCCCGCGGTGGGTATCGCCGCCCCCAGGCAGTTCCACTTTGATCACATCACAGCCGAGATCGCCTAAGAGGCTTCCCGCATAGGGTCCAGCTACGTGTCCGCTAACATCGATGCAAACAAAACCTTCGAGCGCTCCAGAAATCATTTTGGTGCAGTGTCTTTTACGGGTTTGTTAAAAGGTCCGCGCTTCACGTCGGCATTGCCGCGATCTTGGAAAGTCGCAACGAGATAGAGAGAAGGCGCACGGAATGCTGAAACACAAAGTTCATTTATCGCAATCAAAAAAACTTGTCTACGGGGCAATTGCTCCGGCGCAAAGATAAGTGTCTGCATTGCCTCATGCAGGCTTTCAATTCCGATTGCACAACGCCAGCTTTCTTAGCTATATTTCGCCTATGGCTAAACATGATCACGATCACAGCGGAGGCTCCAATCTTTCCGACGTGGAGCTGCGGGTGCGCGCGCTCGAAACGATCCTCGTCGAGAAGGGGTATGTCGAAACTGCCGCGCTCGATCGCATCGTCGAGCTTTATGAAACCAAAATCGGTCCGCATATCGGCGCCCAGGTGGTCGCCAAGGCGTGGAGCGATCCCGGGTTTCGCCAAGCGCTGCTCGAGGACGCAAGCAAGGCGGTCGCTACGCTTGCGCACCAAGTGGGAAACGTCGGCGAGCATCTGATCGCCGTCGAGAATACGCCGCAGCTGCACAACATGGTCGTGTGCACCTTGTGCTCGTGTTATCCGACCGACGTGCTCGGCCTGCCGCCGGCCTGGTACAAATCGTTTGCGTATCGTTCGCGCGCCGTTAAGGAGCCGCGCGCGGTACTGGCGGATTTCGGCGTTGCGCTGCCGATCGATACCGAGATACGAGTTTGGGACTCCACCGCCGAGACCCGCTACCTAGTCGTGCCGATGCGGCCGGCGGGAACCGAGGGCTGGAGCGAGACTCAGCTTGCCAAGTTGGTTACGCGTGACAGCATGATCGGCGCCGGCCTGGCGAAAAAACCTAGCGAGGTGGCCTGATGGACGGCGTTCACGATATGGGCGGAATGGACGGGTTTGGCAAAGTCGAGCCCGAGCCGAACGAGCCGGTGTTTCATCATAGTTGGGAGGGGCGCGTGCTGGCAATGAGCCGCGCCATCGGCGTTTTTCGCGCCTGGACGATCGACACCAGCCGCTACGCCATTGAGTTGATGGCGCCGTCGATCTATTTGACCCGCTCCTACTACGAGAAATGGTTTCTGCGCAATCAAAACCTGCTGATCGAGCGCGGCCTCATTGACGCCGACGAAGTTGCCACCGGGCGGGCGTTGCGTCCGGCTAAAAATTTAGCCCGCGGCCCATTCACGCTCGCCGATGTGGAAAAGGTCACGAAACGCGGATCGTACAGCCGTCCGGCGCCGGCGCCCGCGCAGTTCAAAGTCGGCGACCGGGTGCGCACGAAAAATATTCATCCAAGGACGCACACGCGTCTGCCGCGCTACGCCCGCGGCCGTGTCGGCGTGGTGGAGCGATTGCATGGCTCGCACATCTTTCCGGATTCCGTAGCTTCCGGGAAGGGCGAGGATCCGCAGTGGCTTTACACCGTGCGCTTCGACGCGCAAGAGCTTTGGGGCGCGGACACGGACCCGAAATTGAAAGTCTCCATCGAAGCCTTTGAACCTTATCTCGAACATGTCTGAATCGTCGGCCATCGAAACGGAAGCCGCCGGCCGCGTCGCCGAAGCTGTTCCAGGCATACCACGCGACGAGAATGGCCCGGTATTTCGGGCGCCGTGGGAAGCGCACGCGTTTGCCATGGCTCTGGCGCTCTATCAAAAAGGTCTGTTCGCCTGGAGCGAGTGGTCGGCGATGCTTGGCGAGGAGATCAAAAAGGCGCAGGCTGCCGGTGATCCCGATACAGGCGAAACTTACTATCTTCATTGGCTCGCGACCCTCGAACGTATGGTTGCCGAAAAAGGCGCGGCTTCGGTTCAAGCTCTGGCGCAGCATTACCAAGCGTGGGAGCGCGCGACGCGCCGAACGCCGCACGGAAAACCGATCCAATTAAGAGCGGAAGATTTTGACCAGTGAGGTTCGGCACCTATCTGCTCTCAGGGCAAAAAAGATCCGAATGCCTGCATGCGATTTGCGGCCGCACCCGACGCTCTCGCGACCTAATATCGTCATTGAACAGACAGATAACGAGAGTGTAAGTTCCCGACCTCCGAAGCAGTGGAGCTTATTCAGCTAGTCAACAACGTCGCAATCTCTTCATCCATCACTTACCGGAAAGCCCTCCTGTGCCTGCTGGTATTCAATTACGGAAAGGAAGCTTTTCCCATGAAATTCAGGATCCTGCTCAGCATCGCCTCTATCTACCTGGCTTTTGTAGGCCTCGGATTAATCTTTGCCCCACAGCGCT
>JAICEJ010000598.1 GCA_025924215.1 Candidatus Binatia bacterium | reverse complement strand
GAGATTTCTCTTTAGTACTTCAGCCCATAGCTATGAAATATTTTTTCGACGAATCCATTGTCGATCAGACCCCTAACCACGCTGTCATCCACAAGATCAGTCGCGTTCACTTCGCCAACGCGAGGATTATACGTTCGCATAAAGCGCTGCAAATTTTTCAATCCCTCGACCGCCGGATAAAGACCAGTGTCGAGATCCCTTTGCAAGTATCGGTATCCCTGTTCCGCAATCGCCATGTCGGTGATTTTAAGTCTCTCCATCAAGGTCCTGATCACCTTCGGTTTTTGGGTGGGCGATTTGACAAATGCCAGCCCTTCGATCACCGCTTGAAGCAAGTTCGTCGTCAGAGTGCGTTCTTTCTGGAGAGAAGTTCCTTTAACAATGACGCCTGAGCTCAATGTCTTGATGTTGGCTGAATGCAGATCCGTCAGGATCGGAACCCCTTGGCTCTGAGATCCTCGGCTAAAGCGCCATTAAAGAAAGCGGCGTCGATGTTACCGCTTTCGAGTGCTCCCCGTAATATCGATTGGTCGCCGATAGGAAGCATGCGAATTTTATCCCGTTGTTCGTCAACATCGAGATGTTCCAATCCCAACTTTGTCGTAATCCATTGAGTTCCCCCCACGCTCACGACACCCATTCGCTTGTTTTGCAGATCTTTCGGCTGTTGTATCTCAGGCCGTGTGACTAAGAAATGCGTCAGACGGCTGCCGAAGGAGGCTATAAACCGCAAATCGATGCCGCGTCCGGCCACGGGTAGAATTCCAGATCCACCGCCGTAGCTCAGATCGATGTGACCGGAAATTAGCCCCGCGATATGAACGGAAGTAGTTCTGACAAAAACAAGTTCGGGCTCAATACCATACTTGGTAAATAACCCCTGCTCTTGCGCGACCCAAAGCGGCGCGATCGGCGCCTGCATTGCAGAATAGCCTATCACCAATTTTGTCCGCTCTTGCGCCGCCGTCACGTTCGCTGGATATAAAATAAGCAAGGAAACTGCGAGAGGTAATAAGCGACGGATCACGGATAAGTCCTCGGCATTTAATTCCTTTAAGCGCAAACCTTCTGAAAACCGTGAGCGTTCAGTTTCTCAGTTGAGTACCGTCAAAAGCCGGTTCAAGCTCCTGAGTTCGAGCTCGCACAATGATGTGTTCTTCTAATGAAGGGCTGCTGGTAAAACTCCCGCACGAGTCGCGCAGTATGCAGCCGTCTGAAATCTTTTCGGATCTCTGGTTCATGATCTTGTTTGTTTCGCGCCGTCAGGACTCTACAGCCAAATTCGACAATGTACGGTCCACCTTGCGGCTAGTATCCAACCGCGTAGCCGTCTCGCCTTGGATCTGCCGCAGCCATAAATACCTTCCCATTGTCGTGCAGGCGAATGGCTTCCACGCCTCCAAAGGCAAATTCCCAAGGAGCGCAAACGGTCACTTTATAGCCTTCGCTGATCAAGCGTTCACTGACATCACGGGACATTCGGCTTTCTAACTCCACGCAACCCGTGTTCTCGCTTTGCCAGCGGGGCGCTTCGACGGCCTCCTGAAGGTTCATTCCGAAATCGACAATATTACATAGCGTCTGCGTGAGAAACTGTGTCTGTCCCAACCCGCCCGGCGTGCCGATCGCAATAACAGGTTTATTGTCCCTGAGAATAAGCGCCGGACTCAGTGTGTGAGCGGGAAGCTTGGCCGGGGCAAGCTCGTTCGGGTGATCCGGGATCAGATTGAAACCTGACATACGGTTGTTCAGCACAATGCCGGTGCCATCGACGACGACACCGCAGCCGAAGCTTTGGTGCACGCTTTGTATGAGCGAAGCCCAGTTACCGAATCTGTCCGCAGTTGCAATGTAGGTCGTACTTTTCCCGTGATCTTGCAGACCGATCGCTAAACTGGCGCTTTCTTTTTTTCGTGGAAAATCATCAAGAAACTGTGTGATTTCGTCCGGTCGATACCCAGCCGGATCGGCGAGCCATGATTGCCCCGCCCGCCAAGCTTCCTCCTTAACTCTGACCTGCAGCGCCACACATTCTCGTGTGTTATGGCCCAATGCTGTCAGATCATGATCTGCCAAATGCTTTAGTTGCAGCAGAAGTAGCAAGCCATACGAATTCGGCGGTGGCACAAATACTTGATATCCGCGGTAGGTCGCCGCAAGAGGTTCCTCCCACTTCGACTGGTGCTCGGCAAAATCTTGCCGGCTAAAGCATCCGCCGCAATCGTTAGATTTCCGGACGATTGATCTGGCTATGTCGCCGGCGTAAAACGCCTCTCGTCCGCCGCTTGCGATGCTTCTTAAAGTCGCTGCCAGATCTTTTTGCACCAGCAAATCGCCGACATCGGGAGCTTTCCCATCCGGCAGAAAAATCGCAGCCCACGCCGGATCGGCGCTAAGCGCGTTGCTTGAGGAACGAATCACTTTGGCAAGATGAGGAAAGACGGGAAAGCCGTTGTCCGCATATTCGATGGCGGGTTTCAATAGATCGGCCACGGCGCGACTACCCAGCTTGGATGTCGCCTCAAACCACGCCTCGACCGTGCCGGGCGTTGTCGCGGCGAGAATGCCGCGATGCGGAATGCTCTCTGAATACATCTCCCGGCGCAGCAGCCTTGGAGAGCGCCCGCTGCCATTCAGAACGAGCACGCGCCGCAGCTGCGCCGAATAGAAAATCCCAAAAACATCGCCGCCTAAACCGCAGTGATAAGACTTTACGACGGAAAGAACCCCGGACGCGCAAAGCGCCGCGTCCACGGCGTTGCCGCCTTCTTTCAAGACGTCCAGCGCCGCGGCCGAAGCCAACGGGTGTCCAGTGGCGACCATGCCATTGATACCCATGACCACCGGCCGATGGATTAGCGATTCAGAGCTCATGACAGGGTCAATCTATGTAGCCGACCGCCGGACGACTGCTTCCGTTCTGAATGCAAAGCGCCGGTCGATAATGAGATTAGATTAAACCGGCCAGCCGTGTTGTGAGAGATCAATGGGAGTGCCGTCGGGATCGTGAACTCGATACTCTGCTTCCCGGTTGGGCGGTCGCTTCTGGATTTCGCTTGCCGCGCCCAGGTCCTTGCACAGAGGCTTTAGTTCTTCGATATTTTCTACTTCAAAACCAAAG
>JAICEJ010000597.1 GCA_025924215.1 Candidatus Binatia bacterium | reverse complement strand
CTTTTCTCGAGCTCGCGTAAAAGACTTTCGTCGATCAAACGCTCGAGATTGACATCTGCGATCTTGGGATTGCGTAACTTCATGAAGCGCTGAATGTTTTTCACGCCTTCGATGGAGATAGAGGCTTTGCGATCGGTGCGCCGCAGGTAATCGTCATAACCGTCGTTAGCCGCAACCGGATCGGTGATGCCCAGCTTTTTCGAGGTGATTTCGATAACCGCGACCTTGTTCGCGGGATTGTGAACAAAAGCATGGCTCTCGATCATCGCTTTTAGAGTATTACGCGCAATCGACTGCTGCTTCGCCAGATAGTCGGATTTGACCACGATGCTGGTGCCGACCAGCGGAATTTTTTCCAGGTCGCCCATAAAATGATAGCCGGCGCGTTTCAAACGTTGGCCGAAAACGCCGGCCAGGGAAGCGCCCTGAATCGTGCCCGTCTCAAGCGCTTGGGTGATCACCCGCTGATCGCCGAAAGCGGCAAGCAAGATTTTATCGCGGTCAGGGTTCAAACCGATCTGTTCGAGCCCGAGCATCGCCGACATCCAGCCGGTGCCGCCGATGCTGGTGACACCGATCCGCTTGCCCCGCAAATCGGCGGGTGTTTTGATCTCCGGCCGCACTACGAGATCGGTTTGAACGTGATTGGCAAAGGCGGCGATCATTTTGATATCGAGGCCGCCGACCGCGGCGCCCAAGGTTGCTGTTCCGCCCGTATAGCCAAAGTGCACGTCACCGGTATTGAGCGAGGCAATCAAGGTCGGCGATCCAGGGATAAAAATCGCCTGCGCGTCAAGACCGTTTTTCGCAAAGAACCCCCGCTCCTGCGCCACCCAAAGCGTCGTTGCCACGGTACTCATCGATGCATAGCCGACGACAACCTTAGGGCGGGTTTGGCTGAAGCCGGCATCAGGTTGGATCGCAAAAACACAAACAATCGAAAAGAAAAAACGCCACATGCGGGTGAGCACCTCCAAATTCAAGTTTCGAATAGGAATACGCCAGCAAAGCGGTGAAAAATCTCAGCCGCGGAATCTGGTGCCGGAATAACAGAGGCGTGGGTGATTAGTCAATCGAAGGTTTTGTAAAACGGAATAAAGAAACTGGCAACTCTAGTTAGATATCGCTAAACGCTGCATTCGCTAATGCTGCATCTCATCGCGCATGTTCATCGGCGGCCAGCCGGCAAGCAGTTTCTCTTATCGATCCTGTATGCTGTAGCGCTACCTTCCAAATCAGAAATTGATATTTAACTCAACCGCGGAGATGCTCGGCGGGCAACGCTCCGCCACGGCCAGCAAGACTACTGCCCCATCGGTGACTTGGGACCGGATCTTTCCGATTCCTGCGTCGCCTTACCGATTTTTTCGGAGCATGTTTGACAGTAGCCGTCGGCGGTGTCGGCGATATTATGGCATTGATTGTCAGGGTGACCGTGTCCCCGCGCTGTGCATTTACAATTTTCCATTAGTTATTCTCCGAGACTTTGTACCCGAAAATGCTCTCGACAACGCTCGAGCAGCGACCCGACGATGAGGCGTAGCACTGCTTTATCGTTGCCGAGCCCTGAGGAGTAACTTGATCGCAGCTAACGCAGAATTGAGAATTTGACGACGAACGATTTCATCCCCGCTGTCCAAGCCTTGACGGAATTCCACGAAAGGCCACTTTACCGGAACACGCGCCGCGAGAAAACTAAGAGCGGCAAAGACTTCAGACGCTCGCGGATCCATATTCAGGCAAGTTTCAAGGGTATTCGCCAGGATGGCTAATGCAGTTAGTTCGTCCAAGGTATACCTCCTGACTATTCGCTGCGGGCTTGATCATATGCGCTTATCGCTTGCATGTAACAGAACACACAAGACCGCCAAATCCAAGACACAACGGGGATGAACTGCTCACCCGGCATCGATGCGCGTGATTTTCAAGATCTGAGCCTGCGCAGGGTACTGGTATACATCGGAAAGAAACTCGTTGATCCTGAGATGTCCCTCGATATCGGCTTTGTTGGTTCGGTGAACAACATTCCAATCTGCGCTGGCGCGATCATTCACGAAGCAAATCCACTCCACGTTGAGATTGGATACATTTACCAGATCTGCCAAGATCTGGGAATAGAATATCCACTCATCTATAATGCAGTCGACTCCGCTGCTGAGATTCTTTACAAGCGCAGGAAAGTTCTTGCTGTGGTCTTGCAGAAAATCACTGAAGAGCTCCGCTCCTGTCTGTGTAGCGAGCCGTTCAGCAATAAAGGTTTTACCGGACCCACACAAACCGAGCAAAAACGTAAGTTTCGCCATACGTCTTCTCCGCATGCATAGCATTCTTGCCCTTAGAGATCATTGAAATACAATTTTGCTCTGGCATAAGATGCGCATTTCATCAACACTTTCAACTTTTAACTTCCGCCGAAGCCTCTTGTACTAAATCACTCCGGTTTCGCCCCGCCGGGGACGGCGCAATGGCGAGCTTGTCCCTTGTGGCTCCAAGTTGCCGGATCTCGAGTTTTCTGAGTTTTACTGCTGTTCGATAGCGGTTGTCTACAAGGTTCTTTGCCCGGCAATTTTGTTGGAATTTTACCGGTGTCGTACTGATTCGTCGCCCGAGGAACCCAAAAGTAGACGCCGCAGCGCTTCTTCAAAATCAAACGACCGCCAAAGTACACCGGATTTTACTGTGGCATTTTCCTTGCGCTTAGACCTTGTGGGGTAACTCCGATGTCACGGTGGGCAATCAGCTCGGAATCGATCCATGGCACAATCAGATTCGCTATCGTGGGTGGAACTGCTGTTGACTTCGGTACGGCACACGTAATCCACCGCTCCGTCATTCACCCGGCTCACCGCTCATCGGAGTTACCAAGCCAAATCGGCGCGGAGCGTGAAGGTGAACGCTTTCAACCCGCAAAACTATTGTTCGGATCACCAACCAATCCGCGATTATCCGTTGACGGACGTCGCCGGACAGAACCAAACTTGGCCGTATGGTCTCTAGAGAATAGTCAGCGTATGCGGCTTTATCTCTAAAGGAGGTCTAGATGAGACACGTGAAATTACTCTATGCCGGTCTGCTCACAGCTCTTCTCGCCGCTCCCGTTCTGGTTTCTGCACAGCCGTACGAAAGAGGTG
>JAICEJ010000596.1 GCA_025924215.1 Candidatus Binatia bacterium | reverse complement strand
CACCCTAACGCGGCAAAGCTATTTTTTAACTATGTGCTTTCCAAAGAAGCGCAGATGATTCTTCACAGCCGCCATCGCATCTCGGCGCGCACGGACATCCCTCCGCTGGTAGCGAGCATGGAGCCCAAGAAGCTTCCATTGGTGCCGCTTGATCCGGCGATTCCGACCAATGCGAGCATCGTTCGCGAGTTCCGATCTGTCTTCGGACTAAAGTAACGGGTGATCTTACGCACGCGCAAATACTCATTTAATCATTCGCATGTGCCACGTTCACTAGCAGGAAACCGGTTACGGTGATACGTTGCGCGCAGTTAGCCGGCCGAAAGGAGAGGACATAACGATGGAAATCACAAGTGACAAGTTCGTCCTGTTTACCCAACCTGGTTGAAGCAGCTGCCTCAGAACGAAAGAGTTTCTTTCGAAAAAAGGCATCGATTTTTCAACTATCGACGTTCTTAACGATGCGGGCGGGCGAGAGCAGTTGCTCGCCCTGGGGGCGCAGAGTGTGCCGGTCCTGTCAAAGGATGGCCAGTTCATCTTCTGCCAGAATATGGAAGACGTCGCGGAATTCGTCGGCCTGCAAGGCAGCGGACACAGTCCTCTTCCTCCCGAAGCATTGTTCGACAAGTGGATCACCGTGCTGCGCGCAGCGCAACGCTACGTCCACCAGATTCCCAACCCGCGACTCGCGGAACGCGCCATCGAAAATCGCAACCGCTCGATCCGGCTTCTAAGCCATCACATCTTTCGCATCGGCGAAGCTTTCCTCGAGACCGCGTTGGATGATGTGGAATACCGCACCAACAATGCCAACGTGCCGCCCGCCGACGGCAGCTGCCTGACCGGTGTCGAGATTGCCGCTTATGGTGACGGCATTATCGAACGGATTGAGAACTGGTGGACCCAGCTTGAAGACAAGAGCTGCCGGCAAAAGGTCAGAACATTTTATGGCACGCCGCCGATGCACCAACTGTTGGAGCGCTCAACATGGCACTCGGCGCAGCATGCGCGCCAAATGATCGCCGTGCTCGAGCGCCTGGGTATCGAACCCGACAATCGGTTAACCGCTGAGGATCTTGCCGGACTACCTCTCCCCGAAGGAATTTGGGAGTAGTAGAGCATCAACGATGTTTCACGATGAGGTTCAAAAATCTCACGTGATCCTCGGGTGTAAGCGTAGTGCGTCGATCTTGTCAAACCCTAGGCAGTACCTCGCCGAAACGTTAGTTGTTAATCCACAAGAATTTGCCGATCTCGCCTCCCGCTGATTTGCATAGCCTTGCGAGATTGGCTACTGTCGAAAATTCTACAATCAGCTGCAAACCCGCGTTCATTTCCGGAGGAAAATTGCCCAAGCACGCCGAAAGCATAGCCGCGCAAAGTGGATCCGCACCGGCTAAACCGGTCGCTTTCGCCGCGTTGCGCCACCGTGATTTTCGTATTTTTTTCCCGGCCACCATGCTCGCCATGATGGCGGACAACATCGAGCACGTGATCAGTTATTGGTTGTTGTTCGAGAAGTTTCAGTCGCCTGTGCTGGCGGGTTTTGCCGTGATCAGTCACTGGACGCCGTTTCTCTTGCTCTCTGTTTACTTCGGCGGTCTGGCCGATCGCTACGATTGCCGCAAGCTGATTCAGATTGCTCAGGTGATGTATATGTTAGTCTCCATCGCTTGGGCAATCCTCTTTTTCACTGATAGTCTCGAGGTGTGGCATGCCTGCGTGCTGCTCGTGATTCACGGCATCGCCGGCGTTTTCTGGACGCCTGCCGAGCAACTACTGATTCATGACATCGTCGGCCCCGAAGATCTGCCGAGCGCGGTGCGGCTCAACTCGACAAGCCGGCAGTTGGGGATTTTGCTCGGTCCGGCGGTGGGCGGCGGCTTGATGCTGTGGCTTGGCGCGCCGGCCGGCTTGCTCATTAACGCGATCATTTATCTGCCGTTAACTATCTGGCTGGTGATCGTTCCTTACACCGGCCATCTCCGCGACGATGCACCGCCGCGGCGGGCGATGGGTTGGAAGGATGCCATCGGCACGGTGCGGCAGATCATGGAGCACCGGCCGATTGTGACCATGATCGCGTTGGGCGGCGCTGCCTCGCTATTTGTCGGCAATGCATTTCACGCCCAGATGCCGGAGTTTGCCCATGACCTCGGCACGGAAAAAGCGGATCTCACGTACAGCGCTTTGCTTGCCGCCAATGCCGCGGGGGCGGTAGTGGGCGGGTTCGTGCTCGATGGCAAGGACTGGGTGCCGCCGACGGTGAGGTCGGCAATTCTCTGCGCAATCTTGTGGTGCGTGGTGATGGCGGCTTTTGCTTTTTCCTACAGCTACCCGTTGTCGGTGGCGCTGTTGTTTTGCGCCGGGGCTTTGAATCTCGCTTTCTACTCCACGGCGCAGACCATCGTTCAGCTGCAGGCGCCGATTGATTTGCGCGGCCGGCTGATCGGCCTATTTACTATGTCCGCCTATGGCCTGCGCGCCTTCAGCGGCGTTACCGTCGGAGTCGTCGGCGGCTTGATCGGCATCCACTGGTCTCTGGCGCTGAGCTCGATGATTCTTCTCGGCATTACTCTGGCATTATTCGCGTTTGCGCTGCCTGCGCAAAAGTGACTGGGTGTGGCGTTAGGACAATTTCGCTTCAGCAGTGTCAACCGAAGCATTGTCTGCAGCAGCGCGCGCTGATCGCTGCTCAAGCCGCACCGAGAAATCCTTTCTCTGGATGAAGATTTGCCGGGTATCTTTGCGTTGCGCCAATGAGCTGATCAAGGTTAGCAGAGGCGTCGCCGTGCTCGTGTAATCCTTTGCCGGCGGCGCCGCCTTCATACTTGCAACATAATCTTCTCCGGCAAAATAACGAAGAATTTTCTCATCGTCCGAGACGCCGTCGCCGCCAAACTTTGCTCTGAACTCCTTGATTGAAATCTCCGGCAGCGTCCATTTGGCCAGCTCCTTGGCGCGCGGCCGGCTGAGAATCTTATCTCTCACATTGGCATCGATGGAGCGCGCTTCCTCTTCGCCCCAGTGGCCAAGCGCGTACTGGATCATTTCATCGGTGATCTCTTTGTAACGTTCTCCAACCATGACGTTGATCGCCGCTTGCACGCCGACAAATTGGGAATAGGGGGT
>JAICEJ010000595.1 GCA_025924215.1 Candidatus Binatia bacterium | reverse complement strand
TCATCGTAGTTGGTTGACACAATTTCCGATAGTCGAGTACCCTTCTAAAAATGTGTTCCAGCTGTTCAATCGATCTCGGTCAGCTTCTTAGGTCGGCCGCGGCGACTAGCTTACGTGAGAAATCTCGGGTTCTCTCTAGCTGGCAAGTTAGCCATGAAGACTGACGATCTTCGCATCGTAAAAACCCGGCCACTGCTCGCGCCAGCCATACTCGCCGAGGAGATCCCTCTCACCGACACCGCGGCAGCACGAGTACACGAGACGCGCCGCGCCATTGAGGCAATTCTCGACGGCAAGGATACGCGGCTCCTGGTTGTGGTCGGTCCTTGCTCCGTGCACGACACCAAGGCCGCGCTCGAGTATGCAACCAAACTCAAGCCGGTTGCCGATGCGTTATCCCACGCGCTTCTCCTCGTCATGCGGGTCTACTTCGAAAAGCCGCGCACGGTTGTTGGCTGGAAGGGACTCATCAACGATCCGGATGTGGACGAATCGTATCATATCAACAAGGGCTTGCGCTTAGCCCGGCAATTGCTCGCCGATATTTTGGGTGTAGGGATTCCTGCCGGGACCGAGTTTCTCGATACCACCTTTGGCCAGTTCTATACCGATCTCATCAGCTGGGGTGCGATCGGAGCGCGCACCGCGGAGAGCCAGATACATCGAGAGCTGGCATCGGGTTTGTCGATGCCTGTGGGGATCAAGAATCGCACAGACGGTAACGTCCAGATTGCCGTGGACGCCATACAAACTGCGCGCAGCCGGCATTTGTTTCCGTCACTCACCAAAGAAGGCGCGCCCGCGATCTTGGAAACTACCGGCAATCCTTACGCCCATCTCGTGCTCCGTGGGGGCAGTGAAACCGGACCCAACTTTAATGCTGCTTCCATTGAAAGCGCTGTCCGAATGCTTCGCGCGGCGGGTCTTCCCGAGGCCGTTATGATCGATTGCAGCCACGGTAACAGCGAAAAGGATGCGGCGCGGCAGATCGATGTGGCGAACGCTATCATGGGGAACCTGGGGGGTTCACCGATTCGAGCGCTGATGATTGAGAGCCATCTCGTCGCCGGGCGTCAGAATGCTCCTGTAACCTACGGTCAGAGCATCACCGATGCATGTCTGGGATTTGAGGAAACGGAAGAGTTATTATACCGGCTCGCAGACGCCGTTTAGCGACCACCATCATGGACCTCGCCCTCCCCTAAGCGGACTTCTCGAACTCTACTTTCCGGTTCTTTGTCGATCATTGAAGACCAACTCACTGTTGATAATCGCCTGCATCGCAGCCAGCATTTGGGCATGGCAGCAGGAGCCGGCGTTTGCCGAACAAAATCTTATCTTCAGTTTGCGCAATTTCGAAAACGGCCGAGTCTGGACGTTGGTGGTAGCCTTGTTTGTTCACGCCAACGTTTTTCATCTGGTCGGCAACATGCTTTTCCTATTTGTCTTTGGAAATACCCTGGAAAAGAGCGTCGGCTCAGACAAACTCCTGGCGATTTTTTTCGTCGGCGGCTTTCTAAGTTTTATCGTATCCCCGGCCTTTTTGCCGCGGGGCACCGGAATGCTGGGGGCCTCGGCCGCAATTTTCGCGTTGGCTGGGAGCGTCATGCTCATAAGACCGCTGAAATTCTCCTGGCTCTTTCTCGCGCCGCAGGGACTGATCGCGATTATCTACTTCATCTACAACGTCTTCCTGGTCTATCAAAAGAGTCGGATCCCGGGATACGACCCGCAAGTCGCTTACGTCGCGCACATCATCGGTTTCATCACCGGAATCCCATTTGGAATCGTTCTGAGCAATCGTTGGAAACAAAACTTCCTGATCACACTGCTTCTGTTAGGATTCTACCTAACCCTAGTGAGCGGCGTCGCGAGATCCTTGTTTCGCTAGACAGACTCGGGACGCGCAGACGGAAAGACATAAGCACCGCCCCTCACCTGAAATTTCTTCTCGCCTAAAAAATTGGCTTTAATAATGTAGGGCGTAATGCTTTTGCTGGTGTTATGCCCGCTCCAAACTTGCCACTAGCACGCTGATCGAATATACCGATGGGCGGTAGGGAAATTATCCCGGCGTGATCCGCTGTCAGCGTCCCCTTATCGGGAAACGTTCGCAGCATTAAGAGGAGATCATCATTGAACTCGAAAGCAAAATATTTTGATTGCCATTTCCATATCATCGATAAAAACTTTCCCGTCGTGCCCAATCAAGGATTCATGCCCGACGCGTTTACCAGCGAGGATTATCTAGAGCGTTCGAAAGCGGTCGATCTTTGCGGCGGCGCGATCGTCTCGGGCTCGTTCCAGGCCTTCGATCAGAGTTATCTATTCCATGCTTTAAAAGTGCTGGGCCCGTCTTTTGTCGGAGTCACCCAAGTGTCGCAGACCGTGTCCGATCAGGAATTACAGGAACTCAATGGCGCGGGTGTTCGCGCCGTTCGTTTCAATGTCCAACGCGGCGGTTCGGAAGAAATTGTTCATCTGGAAACCATGGCGCGGCGCGTTCATGAGCTGGTCGGCTGGCACACCGAGTTGTATGTCGATTCCACCGAGCTCGCTGATCTTTTTGAGACTCTGGTCTCGTTGCCGGCAGTCAGCATCGACCATCTCGGTCTATCGAAAGCAGGTTTTCCGACGCTGCTAAAGCTTGCTGAAAAAGGTGTGCGGGTAAAGGCCACCGGTTTCGGACGGGTAGACTTCGACGTGCGTTCCGCGCTCAGCGATCTTTATGCGGCGAATCCACGGGTCCTCATGTTCGGCACCGACCTACCGTCCACCCGCGCGCCTAGACCGTATCAGGATGAAGACTACACTCTGGTTCTGGAGACATTAGGCGAACAAAAGGCAGCAGATGTTTTCTACAAGAACGCAATTGAGTTTTATCGGCCGAAAAAGGTCCGATAGGAACGCAGGTTCGCAACCGCCGTAGGTTTGGCACTGCTCTCAAAATGATTGGGTCAAGCGGAGCGGAAGAGTCTGTCGAGTCGGAACAGCGAGGACGGTGCGAGTCCCCCAATGATGCCCAAGGAGCACAAATACCGCAGTTAGTACCGGAGGAGTAACATGGCGCAACACATTGATGGACCTCTTTATTACGAGCGGATGGGACGCTCGGGGCCGGTGATTGCTTTTATTC
>JAICEJ010000594.1 GCA_025924215.1 Candidatus Binatia bacterium | reverse complement strand
TAAGTGAGATCTTGGGCATGGCTGGCTCCTTTGAGTCGAGGGGCGTGTATGACTTTTTTTACGATAAGGAGCCGCAAAGTCAATATTTCACAAAGTCGATGACGACGATTCAGATGAGGACGAGAGCCCTCAATCCGACGACGCGAGGCGCGAGTGGACCGCTCCGGTTTCGCGTTACGGAATAATCACAACGGTTAGGAACAGAGTCGAGAATTCGCGAATGCGATGAAGCTCCAAGAACTTCACCGCACACCCTCGGATTTACGGGCGGGCGATAAAAGGCTTTCTCGCGGTGGCGGGGTGTCAGCGGTCGATAAGCAAACTGTTTTAGATCGCCTTGCGAATGTTGCCATCTTCTTTGACGAACGTCAGAAGCACCATGCCTGCGATATAAGTCCCGGCGGCGATATAAAATGCCGAGGCAAAACCGTGATGCTGCATGACGTAGCCAATGATCAGAGTCCAGATCGGCCCGGAGATAAAGCCGACGAAATAATAAATCGAAAATGCCGCGTCGGTGAGCTCCGGGGTGGCGAAGTCGCCGATCATGGTTTGTGTCAGCGCGCCGCGGGCTTGAACAAAGGCGCCGTAAAGAATCAGGTTGAGATAGAACAAAATGGTCAAAGATTGGTGTTGGACAAGCCAAACCGTCATGACCGCTGATAACGCCAGGGTTATTTGGGTAATGCCGCGACGTTTGCCGCTGCGGTCCGAGAACCAGGCGATTGCCAGGGGACCCACCAATCCCGCGCCTTGCATGAGCGTCAAGAGCAGCCCGCCACCGGACGCGCTGACGCCGTATTGGGCCATGAAGAAAGGTACCAGGTAAGTCATGTTGACGCCGGTGCCGCGTCCCGCCGCGCCGACCATGAGCACCAGAGATGTGAACAGGATATTGCGATTCCTAAGGCACTGAATGTAGGCGTCGAAACCTGCTTTGGTTTTTGTTTTGCCGCCGGCGCTCTCCCTTGTGTTGCTATGATCGCTGACCCAGAAAAGCGTTAGCCCCATGAGCAAGCTCAGCGATCCGAAGATCACGAAAGCGCTGCGCCAGCCCATGTAAAGAAGCGCGAGTGACGCCGCCGCCGGTCCGATGAACGATCCGAGACTGCCCGCCGAGTGATGAAACGTGAGCGCCCAGCCGCGAGCTTTGGGATAGTAGCGCGAGAGAATGCTCGAGCCGAGCGGATGCTGCGGACTGGAGCCGGCATCGATGGCGACGCGCGCCGCAACCAGCTGCGGGTAGCTACCGATGAAGTATTGCAACATCGCCGTTAGTCCGACAACGACGTTACCGATCGCCAGCATGGTAGTGCGTTTGAAAAAAGCCGCGAGAAAACCATAGATGACTTGCAGCCCCTGGCCGACAAAGCTCGATAGCGCTGAAATAAAGCCTAGTCCGACCAGACCGAAGCCGAGCTCGGTCATCATCACCGGGAAGATCACCGAAGTGATGCTGTATTGGAGGTGATTCAAAACATGGCAACCGCTGATCAGGCCGAGCGCGATGCGCTTCTGGTGCAGTGTAGCTTCGAGAGTCGTTTCGTCTGAAGCAACGGTTGCGGCAGCGACCGAGGTGGTTTGATCATTCATCCCGAATTCCGCACTTCAGGGTGACACAGCGATCAAGGGACGAACCTTCCGAAACGAAGGCAATAGGTCTGTGGCTGATAGTGGCTTGCAAGCTCCCGTGCTTTAGCGGGCGCTTGAAAAAACTGCCAGCCCAGGGCCAAGCACCATAGACGGCTTTGAAATTGTTCGCTTCTGTGCCTTCGCTCCTCCGCGCTCGTCCTCGATCACTCTGCACGTATCCGTCTCTACTGCGAAATCCGGGTTCATGCCAGTGAATGTCGACTATTGGGAGCATGGAGTATTGACAATCAGGTGTATAAGTTGATGAGTTCCGCGTCAAACGCGGTGGTGATAGGACTTCGGACACAGAAAATTTGCTGGGACGATCCGCTGTGGTTGCCGGCGGATTCGCGCAATCGAATTGAATTTTACCCCGCTTGCTGAGGCCTTTCAGCCGGCTCAGCGGGCCTGGCAACCGGCATGAGCAGACTGGGGATCACGCCGATCGACATGAGCACAAATCCAGTCAGAAAGGCATACCAAAGGGCATCGCTGAGAATCGCGATAAGTCTCGGCAGCAATTCCGGCGCAATCTGCATGCGCGTTGCCGGTTCCAAAAGATTTTGCGGATGAGCGAGCTTATCGAGCAATGCGCTCGAAAGTCCGCCACTGGAAAGCTTAGTTAGGCCACGCTGCATCTGATGCAGCAGCACTGTTCCCATCAAGCTCACGGAGAATGCGCCGCCGAAAGTTCTGAACAGCATCAAGGTCGAAGTGGCCACGCCGATGCGCTGAGGTGAAACTGAATTTTGCACTGCCACTAGAGTTATCAGATTGGCCATGCCCATGCCGGTGCCGATCAACGTAGCGCTTACAATCACCCAGGGGACCGTCAGTGCCGCTCCGAAAAGAACAAAGAAACTGTAGCCGACGGCCATGAGCAACATGCCGGTGGTGGCCACGGCGCGATAGCCGAAACGATTGCTCGCTTGCCCGGCGACCAAGCTGCCCAACGTCCACGCCATGCTCAGAAACAACAACACCATTCCGGCGCGGGAAGCGGTGAGTCCGGTCACGCCTTGAAGGTAGAGCGGCAGATAACTGATGGCGCCGAACACGCCCATCGCTGCAAGAGTTGCCACAGCGGTCGAGGTTTTATAAGAGCTCGAATGAAACAAGTCCAGCGGGATCACTGGTTCGGCGGCTCGGCGTTCGATGAAGTAGAATATTAGGAGAAAGATCAGCGCCAGAACAATAAGGCCGGCAAGGGTCATGTCGAGAGGCTGGTGCGAATGAGCGCTGTGAGACAGCGCGTAAAACAGCAGCAACAACGCCGCCAGCAAGGCGAGCATGCCAGCGATATCGAGTTTATGCTCGCGCCGTCTGTGGCCCGCCTCTTTGAGGCCAACGACAATCAAGCCGATGGCAACCGCGGTAATTGGTAAATTGACGAAAAATGCCCAACGCCAATGCCAGTGCTCGACGATGATGCCGCCGGCCAATGGGCCGAGCACCGATGCGACGCCCCAAATACCGCTGATGATGCCCTGCATTCGAGCGCGCTCC
>JAICEJ010000593.1 GCA_025924215.1 Candidatus Binatia bacterium | reverse complement strand
TTTCAATGATGTTGACGGGACACAGGACCAGTGCTGTCTTCGATCGTTATAACATCGTCACTGAAGCCGATTTAGCCAAGCCACTGAAAAGCTCCACTCACACCTGGATGGTCAACCGAGATCCCATCGGTAAGCGTACTGAGGGAAACTGCATGAGAAGTCACGGACAAAAGGCGGACAAATACAGTTGCTAGAGCAAATGATTCTACGTGGACAGGGTTCTAAGATGCTGAAAGACTGGAGCCACCCGCCGGAGTCGAACCGGCGACCTACTGATTACGAATCAGTTGCTCTACCAACTGAGCTAGGGTGGCCTAGAGGGGTCTTACGAAGTGAATCAAAGCCGCGATAAAAAATGACGCAACGTAAGCGGCGATTAGATCAAACAAGATTCGGAATTCAGAGATGCCCTCAATATAATCCTGTAGACCAGAAAAAAGCAATATGAACTGGCTGAGGAATAAACCGGCTACACCTACGAACAGCCACACGATAACCCCTGAACGCCACTCGCTTGCGACCGTCTTGCTGGCAGCCCAGCCGGCGACGAATGCCACGACCAAGGTCACCAGCAGCGATCCTGCGAGATAATCCAAGACTTGCTGCGCAGTCTCTTTCACGCGCTCCCAATCATTCGCAAAAGGTCGCTTGTTGCTTTCTTGGGAGCATCGGAACTCATGATTGCAGAAATGAGCGCTACCCCAGAGACGCCGATCGATCTGAGATCGAGAATATTTTCCATCTTGATACCGCCGATAGCATAAACCGGTAGTGAGATTTTCTCCACGATTTCTTTTAGTTTGTTTACACCTTGCGGCGGGCCATAGGTGGCTTTGGATGGGGTAAAATAAATCGGTCCAAATAAGAGGAAGTCCGCGCCTTGCTCTTGCGCTTCTAAGGCTTCATCAAGAGAATGCGTCGACACTCCAATCATTTTTTGCGCTCCGAACAGTTGTCGCGCGAGGGCGATGGGCACTGAGGCTTTTCCTAATTGTACTCCCGCGGCGTTCACGGCCAAGGCAATGTCGACACGTTCATTGACAAACAATGAGGAACCGTAATTTTGACAAAGTTTGCTGGCTTTCTCGGCCAATGAGAACAGATCCCGGCCAGCGAGATCTTTTTCCCTTAGCTGGATCGCTTTAACGCCGGCATCGAGAGCTTGCTCTAGTAGCCAGAGTAAGTCACGTCCTTTGGTCTGAGTTCGATCGGTGATCAGATACAACTTGAAATCGGGCTTTGGCACTGCGGTGCCTCAAGCCAAAATGCCCTCGAGAGGGCTGGAAGCGGTGGCGTAGAGTTTCTTGCCGATACGACCAGCCAGAAAAGCTTTGCGGCCGGCCGCGACACCGAGGCGCATCGCCTCTGCCATGAGGATCGGATCTCGGGCGCTAGCAATGGCTGTGTTCATCAAGACTCCATGACAGCCCAATTCCATGGCGATCGCCGCGTCCGAAGCAGTTCCGACGCCTGCATCAACGATAACTGGGACCGTGGCTTGTTCGAGAATGATACGAATATTGTAAGGGTTTCGGATGCCTAATCCGGAGCCGATGGGCGCAGCCAGCGGCATGACTGCGGCACAACCTATGTCTTGAAGTTTCTGGGCGGTGATTGGATCGTCGGTTATATACGGAAGCACGATGAATCCTTCTTTTACCAGAATCTTGGCGGCTTCCAGAGTAGCAGGTACGTCCGGAAAAAGGGTTCTATCATCACCGATTACTTCCAACTTTACCATATTGCCAACACCCGCTTCTCGCGCTAATCGGCACGTACGAACGGCATCGTCAGCAGTGTAACAGCCGGCGGTGTTCGGGAGAATCGTGTATTTGTTTGGACTGAGGTAGTCGAGCAGATTTTCCCTGTGAGGATCCGTGATGTTCACCCGACGTACTGCAACCGTGACAATTTCAGCTCCAGAGACTTCGATTGCGTTCCTGGTCTGTTCAAAGTCCTTGTACTTCCCCGTTCCGACGATCAACCGTGACTGATAGAATTTTTCGCCCAACTTAAATACATCTTGCATAGCTTTAGCCTCCACCCACAAAGTGGACAATCTCGAGCACGTCTCCCTCTTTCAACGAGGTCGATTCTTGCGTCTCACGCGAAATGATGGTGCGGTTAAGCTCTACCACAACCCGACCCGGACGAATTTCTAGTTCGTCCAGTAGTCCCGCTATGTTGAGCCCGTCGGCGATTTCTTTCTCTTCTCCGTTGATATGGATCTTCATAAAAAAAACCGTATTCACTTTGACCACCGGAACGGTGGTGGGGAATACGGTCTCAAGCTTGTCCCGTCTGCCTAAAGAATCAAAACGGGACCATGACTTTCACGCTTCCCTACGCCGGCGCAAACCGGATCAGGTTCGAAGGGTTACCTGCGGGTGGCAGGCTCTCAGTCCGACTTAAGTAGACACCCCTAGCTTGGTTGCACAATTAACAGAGCATGAAAACCTAGTCAACTCCGTTCCAGAAACATGAAGGTTCCTACAATGAGGTTTTACGCCCTTCACCGCTCGTCGGATGAGCGATTTTTAAATGGATGGCGAACGGGGTGTTATCTTCCACGTAAACAAGCGGTGGGCGCTATCTGGGCGCAACGATCTCGACTTGTAGAACTCCGATACCTTCCACCTCCCCCTCCACCGTATCTCCCGGCTTTAAGTACACCGGCGGAACCCGGGCAAATCCGACACCCGAAGGCGTCCCTGTGCTGATCATGTCTCCCGGCTCGAGAGTCAAACCCTGGGACAGTGATTCTATGGTTGTCGGAATATCAAAGATCATGTCTCGTGTGTTGCCGTCTTGCATCACTTCACCGTTGACACGACAGATAAGCTGCACTTGCTGCGGGTCTTTAAGGGCGCTCTTGTGAACGATCCAAGGTCCCATAGGACAGAAAGTATCCAACGATTTTCCTTTGAACCACTGCCCATGCTGACGTTGTAGTTCACGCGCGGTCATATCCAGACATACTGTGTAACCGAAAACGTAGTCGTAAGCTTTCTCTTTAGGAATATCACGGCCGCGCCTGCCGATAACCACGGCCAACTCGACCTCCCAATCTAGTTTTTCAGTGACTTTATGATGCACGACTTTGCCAAACTGTCCAATGACACTAGTCGATGGCTTGGTGAAAAATACCGGATAATC
>JAICEJ010000592.1 GCA_025924215.1 Candidatus Binatia bacterium | reverse complement strand
TCGGGCGCGATGAATATTATCTCTCGTTTCTCGGCCAGCCTTCCACCGCCGATCCGTGGATGATTCAGTTCGGCGGGCACCATCTCGGTCTCAACATCACGCTTGCCGGCGAGGAGCGCACGCTCGCGCCGAGCCACACCGACGCGCAGCCGGCCATTTACGAACTTGAAGGCAAGACGGTGCGCCCGCTCGGTCGCGAGACCGACAAGGCATTTGCGCTGCTTAGCTCGCTGACCGAAGCGCAACGCAAGCAAGCCATTCTTGACTTTCAGATGCGCGACCTTGTGCTCGGACCCGGCCGCGACGGTCAGACGATTCAGCCGGAAGGAGTCAAAGGCTCGAGTTTGAACGAGAAACAGCGCGAGATGCTGCTTGATCTCGCCGGCGAATGGACCGGCATCCTGCACGAAGCGGTCGCGAAAGCGAAAATGCACGAGATGAGAAAAAATATCGCCGAAACTTACTTCGCGTGGAGCGGCGCGACTGAAAAAAGCAGCGGCGCTTATTTCCGCATCCAAGGGCCAACGGTCATCATCGAATACGCGCCGCAGCGCTTGGGCGGCGATCCGACCAAGCACATCCACACGATTTACCGCGATCCAACCAACGATTACGGATTAAAATGGAAGCCGTAATCCGGACACTTTGTCACCTGCCGCTGTTCGCGTTGATCGCGTTTCCGCACGCCGTTTTCGCGCATCGGGATGACCAGTATCTCCAAGCGACGCTTGTGGCTATCGAACCGAGCGGTGTCCGGCTGCAAATCAACCTTATGCCGGGCATGGCTGTCGCCGAACAGGTAATCGCCGAGATCGACCGCGATAGTGACGGCGCGATTTCCAAGAACGAAGCCGCAGCCTATGCCGAGTTGCTGAAGCGCGATCTCACGCTGCGCATCGACGGGCAAGATTTAGAGTTGGAACTCACCGCGTCCGAATTTGTCCCGTCTGAAGAGCTGCGCACCGGTTCGGGAACCATTCAGATGGAATTCTCCGCGATCTTCGGCCTACCGGTGACCGGTCCCCACAGGCTCACATTGGAGAACCGGCATTCGACCGCAATCAGTGTCTATCTCATCAACGCCGCTCGCCCCAGGTTCGCCACGGTCCAGATCACCAGACAGAAACGCAACCAGAACCAGAGCGCCGGCGAAATCGAATTTACCCTTTCATCCGTTCCGCCCAAAGATCACTGAATCGCTGTTCGGTCTTTAAGTGGATGAGGTGAAAGCAAGCAGAACAAACTTCAGTTTCGTTCTGATAGGTAAGCGTTAGCCGACCTTCCGGAAGTATGAGGCGACAATCGATGCAGATATCCATGATAAAGGGCTGACAATAGCATCGTCAACCGCCTGGAACGAGACGGCTTCATCGACAAGCTGTACGGCAAACGATAGCCCTACTTAGATAAATACTTCGGTTGATGACAACTGTTGATCGCATCCGGTAAAGATCGTATCGAATATCGTTGAAGGAGCCCCAGATGCCTAGCAAAGAAATTATTCAGGTGAATCTTGCTTCGGCCAATCCCAATCTCTCACCCGCTACACGTTTCGGCGATCTCGTATTTGTAGCCGGTCAAACGGGACGGCATCCGATCAGCGGAGAGGTCGGCAGAGACGTTCGCGAACAGACCCGATACGCCATCGAACGCATCAAAATGATTTTGGAAACCGCCGGGACCTCTCTCGATAATGTTCTGATCGTGTTGACGCATCTGACCAAACGCGAGGACCTTGCGCCGTACAACGAAGAGTATGCGCGTTTTTTTCCGACCAACAAACCAGCCAGGACCACGGTGCAGGCTATGTTGAACTTCCCCGAGCTGCTTGTGGAGATAACCGTCACGGCTTGCATTCCCGACTAGCAGCTCCAACGGTTCAAGATCGATCGCGGTCTCTTAGTGTCTTCGGACAATCATTCACTTCTTTTTCATAGACGATCAGGTTCCAATCCTCGGGTGGAAACTTCATGTTCGTTGTTCGAAAACTCACGATGGATGGCGGGGTGACGCTTTGCGGGTGTTAAAAACTTTCGTCGAAACCCTGTGCAGTTTCTATTGACGGCCCTCCCTGAACGCGCCTAATGTGCCATCTCAGACCCGCTTGTTCCCGCGCATCTGGAGCTTCGAAGGGGGGTTATCCATGTATATCGACTGCGACTCACATTACTTTCCGGTTAAATTTCTCGAGCCGGTGAGCGCCAAGTATCGTCACTCTCCCAGGGTGGTTCGCCAAGGCGACGATGTCAGATCGGTTCTGCCCGACGGAACTTTGATTAAAAACCAGGCGCCGAAAGGCCGCTGGCATCTCGATACTCGCGACCAGCATGTCGATTGGGAAGGCTTCGACGTTCACGTTCTCATTCCTGAAAATCGCGAGCTGCTCTATACCTGGGATCGCGATCTCGGTTGCGAGCTCGCCCGCGCCTATAACGACGCCGTGGCACAAGACCTTAAGGAATGCGCGCATCCGGAAAAATACATCGGTGTCGCCTGGGTGTTTCTGCCGGATGTCGAGGAATCCTGCCGCGAAGTTGAAAGAGCGGTAAAAACCCTCGGACTTAAAGCAGTCAAGTTCATGGGGGGATTTGAGGGAGCCAACCTGGGCGCGGAGAAGCTCTGGCCCTTCTACGATAAAATTTGCCAGCTCGATATTCCGATTCTCGTCCACGATACCGCGTCGGACCGCGATGGCCATCCGAATCCCGCGCTCGTGGGCATAGAGCAGTTATTTCTGGAGGCGGACAATAATGCTCTGGCTTTTTTGCTCGCCTTCCCGTTCCGCTACATGGTCGATATCGGCAGTCTGATTCTCCGCGGCGCGTTGAAGCAGTTTCCCAAACTTAAAATCTGCTTCGTCGAAGGATCGGCGGCGTTTGTTCCCTGGTTGATGGAACGGCTCGATATGGATATCAAAGCGAAGGAACGGCTCGGCAAGCTGCCGAGCGAATTCTTCAATCAAATCTGGGTGTCGGCATTCGCCGCTGAGACTTCGCTAAAATATGCCTGCGATTTTTGGAACGACCATAACCTGACTGTGGGCAGCGATTACCCGCACGGCGATCCCTCCGCTACCTGGAACATAGGCACCGTGAAGATGATTAAAGAGATGGACGGAATGTCGGAAATCGACAAGGAAAAAATTCTCGGTGGCAATGCC
>JAICEJ010000591.1 GCA_025924215.1 Candidatus Binatia bacterium | reverse complement strand
TTCGTACGTTACCTTGCCGTGCGCATTGCCGATCAGCAGCAGATCATCGCCAATCTGGTGACCGTCGATAGCGAGCAGCGCCTGGGCCAGACATTGTTGCAGCTGGCCCGGACCATGGGCAAGAAAGACCCGCGCAGTATTCGCATCGAGCTTAGGATTACGCACGAAGAATTGTCGAATATGGTCGGAACCACCCGGCCCCGGATCAGCTTGTTTATGCAAAGATTTCACAACCTGGGATTAATCGAGACCAACAAAGACCGCTTTCTCGTCATCAAAGAAAATAAACTTACCGACTATCTCGCGCAAATCGCCTGATTGCGGCGGCGCTACGCGACATTTGATCTAACTTTTTAAAGCCGGTAACGCAATGAAGAATGACGTCCCTTTGCCCGGTTCACTGTGGTACGTAATCGATCCGCCGTGCGCCGTGACTACTTGACGAACCACCACCATGCCGATACCCGATCCGTCGACTTTGGTCGTGGCGAAGGGTTCGAAGATATCCATATCCGGCGGAATCCCCGTGCCGGTGTCAGTAATTTCAACAAGAACGCCAGTTTCCGTCGACGACGCCTTGACGGTGATCTTGCCGCCGCCGGGCATGGCCTCCGCTCCGTTCTTGTAGAGATTAAGGAGGACCTGTTTTAATTTGTCACGGTCGGCAGAGATCGATGGGAGGTTCGGCTCAAAGACGTGGTCGAAATGAATTTTCTGATGCGCCCAAATCGCGCGGCAAGTATCCGCTACCTCTTTGATCAGCGCAGCGATACTTACCGGATGAAAGTCATACGTCTCCTTCCGTGAGATCATGCGGAATTGCTGCAGCAATGCGTTCAGACGGGCAGTCTCGCTGATGATAGTCTCAAGATCGGATGCGAGCTGTCCATGCACTGGATTCCCCTCCTTCGCCAGCTCGCGCTCCAGTAATTGAGTGGTCATATAGATATTGTTGAGCGGATTGGCAATCTCATGGGCGATTTTGGCTGCCGTCGCGCCGATCGCCGCGAGTCGCTCGCTTTCGACCAATTGCTCCTGCAGCCTGGTCTTGTCGGATATGTCGCGAATAAACGCCGCATAGTGAACGTCCTCGTCGGTTGGAATTTCGGTGACAGACAGCTCAATGGGAAACAGATCGCCGTTCTTGCGTTTCGCCGTCACAGTGCGAATTCGGCCAATGGCGTGAGCTTCGCCGGTCCTCTCGTAACGAGCAATATATTCGTCATGCTGCGACACATAGGGTTCCGACATGAGTACGTTTACTTTTTGCCCCGCTATTTCGTTCCTGCTATAGCCGAAAGTTCGCTCTGCCGCCGCATTGAACAGCACGATTCTGCCTTTTCTGTCGATGGATAAAACGGCGTCCTGGGTTGTTTCGACCAGCCTGCGGGACCAGCTTTCGGCCTTCTTTCGTTGTGAAATGTCGAGGATGGCGATCTGGCTTTCATGGGCAACGCCCAGAGCGGGATCGGCTACTGCACCCCCGACCAATTCGACATCGATTAGAGCGCCGTCGTGGCGCGTGAGCTGCGACTCGCAGGATTCTCGATGTCCGGGTTTAAAAAGCGTATGAAAGAACCGGTCGAATTCATCCCGGAACCCGGGACTGACAAAACTCCGGAACCATCTCTTATGCAGATAACGCTTCTCTGTGCGCAGCATCAGAGCACAGGCGAGGTTGACCTGCTGAATCTGTCCCTTTCGGTCAAAGCTGCAAAAGCCAATGGGGGCAAATTCGTACAACTCGGCATACTTGCGCTGCGACTCTTCCGCGCTCACCTGACTTCTGCGCAGCTCTTCGTTTTGCATCTCCAGTTCGACACGGTGCACATCCAATTCGTGGATCACCTCGGCAGCACGTTGATGGACGATCCGCGGCGTGCTCTTGCCGGCCTTTTTCAGCAAGTCCTCCGCCCTCTTACGCAGGTTGACTTCTTCTTTATCTTTTTCGCCCATCACGTAGTCTGCCTTTCTCGCAGAGTAAGAGGCCTCTGCTTGCGCTCACTGCACTCCCGTAGTGTCCTCGATGGCGAGCAGAATTCTGCCCGTATCGATATCTTCCCGGTAAACTTTACGGGCGTTCAAGAGCATCTTCTTGTGTCCAATGCCAGGGAAATCATGCTCAACGGCGAAATCTTGAAAAGAAGCGTTAGTGGTTAGGATTTTCTCCAGCAATTCTCTCAGGCTGGGGATATTCCACTGCCCATCGCCCAACTCGTAGAGCAACACCCCTTCCGTGGACTCGGGTTGCACTTGGAAGGTTTGGTAAAAAGACCGGCTAGCCGTAATTACCTTCAAATCACCATCCAGAACCACCAGTGAATCGCGGATCGTCGCGACGATGCTCTTAAGATAATCAAGCGTCTCCTGCTGAACCAAAGCCCTCTTACTTTCAGTGATATCCGTGAATGTGATCACAACACCGTCAACCAAGTCGTCCACGGTACGGTAAGGCATGATGCGACTGAGGTAATATCGACCCTCATTGTTTCTCACCTCCATCTCATTGGGGATGAGCGTCTCAAGGACTTTCTTCGCTTCCGCATGGACGGGCAATTCCAGGTTGAAAACAAGATGATTCAGGGGTCTTCCAATATCAGTTGGGATCAAATTCACGATTTTGGTCGCTGCGGGAGTGAATCGCTTGATGCGCAGCTGCTTATCGAGAAAAATCGTGGCAATATTTGTGTTATCGAGCAGATTTCTTACATCGTCGTTCACCACCGTTAACTCTTCGATCTTACCCTGAAGCTCCGCATTGACTGTCACCAGTTCCTCGTTAATCGATTGCAGTTCCTCTTTTGAGGTTTCTAATTCTTCGTTCGTGCTTTGCAATTCCTCATTAGTGGACTGAGACTCTTCATTTGCCGATTTAAGCTCCTCGTTGGACACCTCCAAATCTTCGATGCTCCTTTTGAGACGCTGTCGAGCAAGATTCAACTCGCGCTCCAGTTGAGTGCCATAGCCCGCTCCCCTGCGCTTTGGCGTACCCTCTTTCATCTCAACGCCAATATCCTCAAAAGTGACCACCATCATCCCGACGCTTCCCTCCGGCTTGACCTGTAACGGCTCGATGCTGATTTTGATCCTCTTAAGTTCCGCCTCGGGGCTCAAGATCAAACCTTCCAGTGCAACCCGTTTCTTTCGGATAGCGGCTTCGTGAATGGCGGCGGCCAACGCATCTTTAATACCTGGA
>JAICEJ010000590.1 GCA_025924215.1 Candidatus Binatia bacterium | reverse complement strand
TGCAAGCCTACCTGAATAACAAAAAGCCGCTTGGATCAGTCTACAAGGAGGTGTTTGGTCGACACTTTCCCGCCATTACTCTGGTGGAAGTGAAAAGCCTTTACAATCCCGATTGTATGGTCGAGATCTCAGGGGTAGCCGTTATCAAGTGAAGCCAGACGGTCTTTTCCTACAGCTCTTGTCTTAAAATTGCGCAATTGTGACAACTTTGCGCCTGCGATTTGCCTTGGCTAGCTGAGCTAGAGCCGGAAGTGATGTGTTTTCGCGTTCAGTATCGCTGGCACCTACTTTGCTTAAATTGACCGATATTGAGGGCTAAGGGAAGGGTCAAAAACAATGAGTTACCGGCTAACCAGATACAATCCCAAACCTAACATCGAGCAAGAACGGGAACAGGATCTTCTAGAAAGCGTCACTGAAGAAGAGGTGATAATCCTGTGGCGGTCAATAAAGCAAAAAGGCTTGTCAGAGGATGAGGCTTGGCATGCCATCGTTACCGGGCTCGCTCTGGATGCGGCCTTCTCAAGCAACAGGCGATCGATTCAGTACGAACACTAATGAATGACGGTAAACTCCCGCGCCGTGTACATGAACACCCCAGCCGGTGGGCCGCTTTTAGGTTTGAGTTGCCTGCGGATCTGCGATTGCGACTAAATCCACGAGAATTTGGCGATGTGATCTTTGGCTGCTCCTAAGCTCCTCCACCATCTTCGCGATCTCTGGTGTTTCTGTTGCCTTTAATTCGAGTGTGAATAGTAGATCATCTAAGGCAATCTGATCCTGCAAGTCGAGGTTTAATCGCTCCCAGTGGTTTTTTCCTGTCTTCGGCTCTCCTTTCGGTAACCGCGGCTTTTCTCCAAGTTTTTCAATAACGGTTCTTACCCTTTTAGCACTGTCTAATTTCTGTATTGCGATTTCATTTAGTTTGCGCCGGATGTGCGGATAAGGCGCCTCGGCGGCGTGCACCTCGATTTGATTGGCCAGCCGTAAAACCAGCTCGTGGGCGCGGGCTAGTCCTTCCAGAGGAGTCTCACGTCGGGAATAGTTATCAACGCTTCGTTCCGGAAAGAAAAAGTTTTTCAAAGAGTTCGAAACGGTGCTCGGCATTAAAGATCTTCAACTCCGACGATAAATTTAACTTGGTTTTATGTCAAGCTTTCAAGCATGTAACTCGTTGACTGCGGTGGAAAAACCTGATTGAATCCCGACAATAACCAGGGTGACCGATACCACAGATCACCCCTTGAATTGCCTTGGATCAAGCTGCGACCGTTTTTGCTTTTCATGCTTGCATCCCAACGAGCTACAAAACTCAACGGAGCCGGCCACTTATCTATTCTAAGAATCGTGAGTCATGGTCTTGCGTGAGGTTGCGGCACCCGAGGCCTGAAAAGTCCGGAAAGATTATCAGCCAAGCGCAACGCAGTTTTTCAGCCGAACTGTTGGCGTACCTCAGCATAACCACGTTGAATCTTCGATGCCGCAAATGACCGACGACGACAAAACACTCCCCATCGATTTATCATTCGTTAACATTTTGCCAAAGCAAGAGGATTTGGAAGACGCTGATTCGAAAGAAAAAGCGTTGATCCCGTTCGATCCCTTGCAAAGATACCTCGCAGAGATCCGCCGTTTTCCGCTACTTTCACGCGAGGAAGAACATAAGCTGGCTGTTGAATTCAAGGAATTTGGCAATATCGAAGCCGCCTATAAGCTTGTTACTGGAAACCTTCGATTGGTGGTGATGATAGCGCGAGAATACCAAAAGGCATTAAAAAGCCTGCTTGATCTGATTCAAGAAGGAAATATGGGTTTGATGGAAGCGGTAAAAAACTTCGATCCTTACCGGGGCGTGCGATTCCCATCGTACGCGGTTTGGTGGATTCGTGCCTATATCATTCGTTACATCATGAACGACTGGCGTATGGTCAAGATCGGAACGACTCAGGCTCAAAGAAAACTGTTTTTTAACCTACAAAAAGAGAAGGAGCGTATTGAGGCGGAAGGCCTGACGCCCGGCCCTAAACTGCTGGCTCAGCGACTTAACGTTAAAGAAGACGAAGTTGTGGAAATGGAGCAACGCCTAGCTAATCGTGACCTTTCGGTGGATATGCCGATCGGCGAAGACGAAGAGGCAACGATGCTCAATTTTTTACCCGATCAAAAACAGAATCCCGAAGAGCATTTCGCTGAAAGTCAGTATCGCGAGTTATTGCAACAGAAGATGGAAGACTTTGCACGCACCTTAAAAGATAAAGAGCTCGTCATTTTTCGCGAGCGGTTGCTCAATGAAGATCCGGTTACACTCCGAGAGATCGGTGAAAAATACAGCATCAGCCGAGAACGCGTCCGGCAGATCGAGGAACGGCTTAAAAAGAAGCTTAAGACGTATTTGAGCAAAGAGATGGACGATGTTGACGGCACGAAAATCGGCAAGCCTGCAGATTAGCAAGGTCTCGCTCTTAGGGATGTCAATCACTCCGGCAGTCTCGCGGCCGCGGGATCTTGTCTGTTCAACCCGGTTTTGCTACGAGAATTAGATTGCTTGGGAGGTATCATTGCAGTTTGAAAAACAGGTAGAGATTCAGGCGCCCAGAGAAAAGGTGTGGAATTTTATCTGGGATGTTGATCAGTTTATCGCGTGCGTTCCGGGTTGTAAGGAAGCTAAGACTCTTGAAGAAGGGAAGCGGTATTCCGCAACCATGGTCGAGAAAGTTGGGCCATTCAAGGTTGAGTTTCCGACGACTATAGAAGTTTTGGAACGAGAAGAGTTATCACGGATCAAGGCTCAAGCGTCCGGCGCTGACAACAAAATCGGCAGCCGTATGAAATTGGATCTGGAAGTGAAACTTCGTGAAGAAGAAAACAAAACCGTTCTTCAATTTATAGCCGGAGTCGATATCTTGGGTAAACTTGCCGCCTTGGGACATGGCATTATCAAGCGCAAGGCCGATCAAGTGCTGGACGAGTTTGCTCAGGCAGTGAAGAAGCGTTTGGAAGGAGATTCGTGAGATGCTGCGCCGATTCCGTCTAGAAGAGCCAACGACCGTAGCCGAGGTAGCGGAACTACTGGGAAGATTCGGTGACTCGGCCAAGGTTTATGCGGGAGGAACGGAGCTTCTCCTCGCCATGAAAGAAGGCTTGGTTCATTTTGAGCGACTAGTGAATGTTAAAGGCGTCAGCGGTCTTAATGAGGT
>JAICEJ010000589.1 GCA_025924215.1 Candidatus Binatia bacterium | reverse complement strand
TTCCATACGCCGGCTTCTCAACCGGGCTGTGTAAGTCGGCTCAATATTGCTCTGCATCGCAGCGGTCTCCTTCCGGAAGAAATTTCGTTACGAGGGTCATCAGAATCATCTATGTTGGAAGCAGGGCAAGCCATGAGGCTGCTCTGTCAGAAAAATGGTACACCAACGCCAGGACCTAATTGGGGCTTACCGCAAAAATAGTGCCATAAGTGGCCGAATTGTTTGTTGTTGCGCTGCTTAGAGCTTTGCACTCCGCAAAGTGCCAGTTGTATCGGATATGAGAATATTCTCTCAAGGAATTTGCAAACTTGATACTGCTCCGATCTTACGGGAATGACTCAGCAGATAAAAGGTTTAGCACTGACGGAGGAACTATGTTTGGCCGAATGCTGATTCCGTTAGACGGTTCCAAGACGGCGGAGGACGTGCTGCCCTATGCGCGGCGCCTTGCGGCTGATGCCCGCGTTGCGGTCGAACTGCTCGGTGTAGTTGAAATCGCTGAAATTGCCGAAGACATTGCCTCCAACCAAGCTGCATATGCAGGAGCGCTGGTTAGAGAAGCTGTACGGAACAGCACAGAGTATCTCGAGAAATTGGCGCAAACGTTTCACAACGGCAAGGTACGTTGCAACGTGCAACAAGGCCGGCCGGAAGATATTATCATTGCCGCCGCGTCTGCGGACAGAGCCACCCTGATTGCTATGGCCACTCATGGCCGTTCGGGTGTGACTCGCTGGCTGCTGGGCAGTGTCACTGAAAAAGTTTTGCGCGGCACGGTCAATCCGCTTCTGGTGGTGCGTGCCCCTGGAAATTCGAAGACCGATGGGGAAGCAGCATTGCATTCGGTTATCGTGCCTCTTGACGGTTCGGATGTTGCCGAAACCATTCTTTCGCCTGTTGCGGCTTTGGCCAGGGCTCTAGATCTGCAGGTCCTTCTGATCCGGGTTTACGGACTGCCACTGCCGACATATGGCGGAGATGATTACTACGTGCCCGATTATCTTGAACTCAAGGATCAGATAAGGGACGAAGCTGAGGGCTATTTGAACTCCAGAGCTAATTTGTTACGGGCACAAGGAGTTGCGGAAGTTTCTACAGTAGTAATCGAAGGGTCAGCCGCGGATGCCATTATCGACCTTGCCCGTAAGACACCGGACAATCTGGTCGCCCTGTCTCCTCACGGCCGTTCAGGATTACAGCGCTGGGTGTTGGGCAGTGTCACGGAAAAGGTCGTGCGACATTGTCAAGATCCGGTGTTGATAGTACGCGAATCATAGCCGAATTTGAGACTTTGACGGACCTGCGGGCGAATGGGCTGCAGCGGAGTGATTGATGGCAAAGTAGGGATGATCGCATAGATGAATGCGCGAGCATCCAGGATGTGTAACGGTTCGCGGGTTTTATGCGTGCCTGAAGAGAAAGGCAGCAAGAACATTTTCTTCTGCTCCAAATACGAATGTGAAATATGAACCTTTGGATCGTAGGTTGGTTCGTGAACGAGTCAAGAAATTTGACTACAAACATGTATATTGATTTTTCGTATCCACCCTAGTTGCTTCAACGCTCCCCGGTTGTTACATGTACAAGAGGAGGACTCAACTATGATACGGAATCTAAAATCAATCGGCCTGGTGTTCGTGCTGCTCGGGATTCTCGGAGGATGTCAGGCGATGACCGGCCGGACAGCCGGCGAGAATGTCGATGACGCCACCATCACCTCAACAGTGAAGGCTCGACTGGCCCAGGATAAGCTCGGTACGTTGACCCGTGTCGATGTCGATACCACCAACGGTGTGGTTGCCCTAAACGGAGTCGTTGCTACGGCGCAGGACAGATCCCGCGCGGAAGAGGTAGCGCGCGCCGTTGGTGGCGTAAAAAAAGTTACCAACAATCTTCAGGTTCAGAAGAAGTAGCAGCCGTAGGCTGCCAGTGACTGCTAGGCGGCCTCGCGTGAGTTGGTGCGCGGGGCCGCATCTGGCGGAGATGCCGTCTCCGCGCACTTCATTAGTAGCCGTATCGGTGCTGGGCTATCTGCTGCGCCTCATTTGTACACCGAATCGATAAAGCCGTTCTTTTCGAGTTCGTTCACGATAGACAGCTCGACAAAGTTTTCCGGTTTGGGGAGCGGTGTCTTGCCTTTGAACTGAAACTCAATCAAAAACTGAACGGCCTTGGGGGAGGGGCGTGGGACTTTTTGAATCGTCGGCGCATAATCCTGCCAAGTGCCTTCCAAAAGATCATCTTCAGTAATCTTGCCGTACTTTCCTAGAACGCGTTTGCTAAATTCCTTGTCGGTACGATAGCGGTGTGCGCCGCGTATGTAAGCCCGGACAAAGCGGGTGGCAGTATCACGATGCTGCGCAATATAAGACCGGGTGGTGATGACCCCGCCGTTGACGTCTTCCACTCCAAGGTCACCGAAGTTGATCAACTCGCGCATTCCCAGTTGGGCTGCTTTCGCGTAAAGCGGATAGCTTAAGGCCGCCACTTGCACCGCGCCGCTTTGTAATGCGGCAAACGCCTCCGGCTGGGCGCCCAGCGATAGAATCGCCACATCTTTATTTGGTTCTAAATTGAATTTCTGCAGCGCTATGCGAACCACCTGATCCGACGTTGATCCGAACGTGGTGATGCCGGCTCTTTTACCTTTTAGGTCTGAAGGCTGCTTGATATCCGGTCGGGCCATCAAACGAAACGGTGATACGTTCCCCGTAGCGGCGATAATAACGACATCACTTCCGGCGGCCGTGGCCGCGATTGCCGCCGCAGCACCCGCTTGAATAATCGGCGCGCTTCCTCCCAACATCGCCGCCACCATCCTGGTGCTGCCTCCGACCCGAATGAGTTCGACGTCAAGTCCCTCGGCGGAAAAATAGCCGGCCTCTTTGGCGATCCAGGGCGTCGCCCACGTGCCACCGAAGCTAGGATATAGAACCCGCATCGACGACGACGCCGCAAAAACCGGTCTGCCAGGCGTTAGCAGAAAAGCAGCCAGTAATCCGATTATAAACACGACTTTCGCTACCATAGTGATTTTATCTCCTGAAAAAGGTGGGTCGTTGGTTCGTTCGAACTGTAAGATAAAGTTTAGTCGACGCGTTTGCTATGTCGGTCGTCGACAGCGACGATTTAACAGCTCGGCGGGAACTAATGCAAACTCTCCGCGTGGTTCTTCTGATGTCGGATAATCGCTGGATGAGGCA
>JAICEJ010000588.1 GCA_025924215.1 Candidatus Binatia bacterium | reverse complement strand
TCAGGGTCCTCTCCGAGGCCAAGACCGGCTATGCCTTTACCGATGATATCACGATTGAAAAACTTGAAGTGGCGGCTCGCACGGCGCAGTACATCGCGCAAAACCCATCATCTCAGGTCCCGGCCCCGATTAACCAGCCTCAGGTCTCCGTTCATGATCTTTACCCCATCAAGACCTCTGTGACTGCTATTCCTCTCGACACAAAAATTTCTTTACTGTACGGAATCGACAAATTCGCCCGTAGCTTGGATTCGCGCGTGAAGAACGTCTTTGTTTCGTTAGGAAGCGAAGACAAAGTCATGCTGGTGGCTTCATCGCACGGAGCGGTAATAGGGGATGTTCAGCCCCTCACGCGGTTAAACGTGACGGTTATTGTCGAAGAAAATGGCAATCGGCAAGTGGGCAGCTTCGGTGGCGGCGGTCGTGTCGAATATGATTTTTTTGTCGGCAATCGTGAGTACGAGCGCTATGCGCGGGAAGCGGTTCGGCAAGCAGTCCTCAATCTTAGCGCGCGAAGTGCGCCGGCGGGTACGATGGACGTGGTATTGGGGCCGGGGTGGCCGGGCATCTTGTTACACGAAGCCATTGGCCACGGTTTGGAGGGAGACTTCAATCGCAAGAAGACCTCGGCCTTCAGTGATCGAATCGGTCAAAGAGTAGCCTCCGAGTTATGCACCGTGGTTGACGATGGCACGATACCGTCGCGCCGCGGATCGATCAATGTCGATGATGAGGGCACGCCCACGAGTCGAACTGTTTTGATTGAGAACGGTATTCTAAAAGGCTATCTGCAGGATAGACTTAACGCCGGACTGATGAAAATGCCTTTGACCGGCAATGGACGCCGCGAGAGCTATGCCCACATTCCCATGCCGCGCATGACCAACACATTTATGCTGGCTGGGAAGGATGCTCCCGAGGACATCATCCGGTCAGTGAAGAAAGGGCTGTACGCGGTTTCGTTCGGTGGCGGCCAGGTCGATATCACCAACGGCAAATTTGTTTTCTCCGCCAGCGAGGCTTATTTGATCGAAGACGGCAAAGTGACCGAGCCGGTAAAAGGCGCGACTCTGATCGGCAATGGCCCCGATGTGCTAACCCGGGTATCAATGGTCGGGACCGACCTGAAGCTAGATGAAGGGGTCGGCACTTGCGGCAAGGATGGGCAATCGGTGCCGGTGGGTGTGGGACTGCCGACCATCAAGATCGATGGTTTGACCGTCGGCGGTACCGCGACCCAATGATTGACCCGGAATAGTTCAGGCAGTAAGCGGAAGGAAACATGGAACGACTCGATCTCAGTCAGCAATTGGCGCGCGAGGTTCTCGACACGGCGAAAGCCAAAGGAGCGACTCAAGGCGACATCGTCATGGTGGAGGGAGACTCTTTCTTTGTTACCGTTCGTCTTGGGGAAGTGGAGAAAATTAGCCAGGCTCAAGAAAAACGGCTGGGTTTGCGGTTGTTTTACGGCAATAGCTCCGCCTCCGCCTCAACTTCGGATATTTCGAGACAAGCAATCGACAAACTCCTTGAGGATACCATCAATATGGCCCGGTTTACCGCTCAAGATCCGTTCAGCGGCTTGCCCGACGCTTCATTGTTGGCTCGAGATATCCCCGACATGGATCTCTTCGATGATGCGGCGGGCTCAGTTTCTGTCGATGATAAAATCGCCATCGCGCTGGCGGCCGAGAAGGCGGCCATGGAATTCGATCCCCGCATTACCAACTCTGAAGGGGCGGAATTTTCCAACCAATCCGGTCGGGTTATCTACGCCAGCAGTCACGGATTCTGCGGTGAGTATCACGGATCGAATTTCGGTCATTCAGTCGCTCCGGTAGCATCGCAAAATGGTTCGATGCAGAGAGACTATTGGTATTCGTCCAATCGAAAATTTGACCGATTAGATTCGGCGGAGAGCGTTGGCAAAAGAGCCGCACAACGGGTATTGCGCCGTCTGGGCGCTCGTAAAATTAAAACTTGCGAAGTGCCGGTTGTTTTCGATCCCGATATGGCGGCTTCGCTGTTGCGCAATCTGTCCTCGGCGTTGTCGGGATACTCTTTGTATAAAGGCGCATCCTTTCTAAACGGTCAGCTCGGCAACAAGATCGCGTCGGATCTAACCACGGTTTGGGATGATGGAACCATTCCCGGAGCGCTCGGCTCAAAACCATTTGACTCCGAAGGCTTGCCGATTACCAAAAAGGCTGTAGTTGAGAATGGGTTTTTGCGCAGCTATCTGCTCGACACTTACAGCGGCAAAAAGTTAAACATGGCTTCGACCGGAAATGCTTCTCGTTCGATAGGTGAACCACCGGGTGTGGCACCCACCAACTTTTATCTTGCTCCCGGCAAGCAAGCGCCTGACGAGATTATCGGTTCTGTGAAACAGGGACTCTATTTAACCGAGACCATTGGCTTCGGTGTTAATCTCGTAACCGGCGATTACTCGCGCGGCGCCGCCGGCATCTGGATCGATAACGGCGAGCTCGCGTATCCCGTCGAAGAGGTGACGATCGCGGGGAATCTCAAAGAGATGTTTCAAAATATCGAGATGATCGGCAACGATCTCGAAATGAGAGGCCGCATCGCCGCGCCTACCATTAAAATTTCTAAGATGACCGTGGCCGGAGAGTAAGTACCGTTCAACGGTTCAACATTCGAACGTTCAATCCGTACGCTGCCGCTCCGGAATGATTTGAAGTTAACAAGCTCGGGACGGACACTGCTGCGTCCCGAGCTCTCGCAGTCTTAGCCTAGAACCGCGAACTTTGAACGTTGAACGGCTGTTAGCTTACTCTAAATCCCGCCTTCAAAACTGCGCGCAAGAAATCGTCAAGGTTAGACTGTTTGGGATCGAAATCAATCACCGCTACCTTGCGCTCCAAGCTGAAATCTAAACTCTGAACTCCAGGCAATGTGCCGAGTGCTTGGCACAGCGCCGGCAAATCATCCGATTTTAAATCATCGATAGAGATGATCGCTGTTTTTGTTTCCATTGACTCCACGTAGGCCATAGCTTGACAAAAGTTACTTCGATTCACAAATCAAATCGCGCTATGCATGCGCACTTTAATTCTCATCTACGATTTTATTCAGCCGTTTGGAAATTTTCTTGACGTCGGGCGCAGTCGTATGAGATTAGTCGTCGTTAGTTCGTTTCAGCGAGTGACATCTTCCTAGAATCTATATCTAAGGGGAGGAGGGAACC
>JAICEJ010000587.1 GCA_025924215.1 Candidatus Binatia bacterium | reverse complement strand
GGTCTTACTACGCCTGGCTGAGTGCAGTCACAATGGTTACCCAGGTGTGGTTGACTGGAAGGCTTCTGATGGGTTTAGGTCTAAGCTGGGGTCTGCTTCTTCTGCCGATTACGCTGCTGGCAGGTTCGATCGGTCTCTTGTTCCGGCCAGGTCTTTTTATGGCGACAGTGACACGACTGGCCGAAGCGTCACTGCGCACGAGTGTCAACCGCACCGCAGTGGAGATTCTCTATTTTCCGATTCCTGATTTCATCAAGAAGAAGGTAAAGGTCTTCCTGGACGTGACGGTCGAACGATTGGGCGACGGCACCGCGGCTTTCATTATTCTCTTCTACACCTTCTTTCTTGGCGGGAGTGAGATTTCGCTTCTGAGTTACTTCTCGATCGGCCTCATTGTTATCTGGGCTGCTCTTGTGTTCATCGTGCAACGCGGCTACATGGAGGCCTTGCGCAGCACTCTGGCATATCGCGAAATATCCTTGGAGCAAGCGCGGCTCGATTATGCCGATAAGTCAACCATTGAAGCTGTATTGAAGAGCTTGGAAGCTAAAGATGACCGCTCCGTCCTTTTCGGCCTGGACCTCGCGGAGAAATTGGACCCGAAATTCGCTGTGGCACGATTGCCTCGCGAACTGCTGCGCCACTCCTCTGCCGCGGTCAGGGGCCGAGCGATAAAATTATTCTCAATATACCCGGATTCAACTACGCTGAACGAGATAACGCTTATGCTGCGGGATGAAAATTATGAGGTACAAGCTCAAGCCATCAGTGCCGCATGCGCCATTTTCAAGGATCGTGCGATAACCGTCGTGCGCCCGCACCTCGAAAGTCCAGATCCGCTCGTCAAAAGAAGAGCCGTCGAGTGTCTGCTGCGTCATGGGGACCAGGTCGCGCGCGAAGTGGCATTTAACAACTTTCGTGAAATGCTCGACGGGACCGCCGGTGACGGTGAGCAAGGGAGGATCGAGGCCGTTCGTCTTATGGGTGAGCTTGATATTCCCATGTTTGCGGGTCATCTCGGTAGATTGATCAGAGAGGACCCGTCAATCCGCGTGGTTCATGAGGCGATGGCTGCCGCCGGTAAGAGAAAATATGCTGAAGCGGTCGGAGAAATTGTTTTTCGCCTCGGTAGTAAACATACCAAGGCCGGGGCTCGTGAGGCTTTGATCGAATACGGTGAGATTGCAGTTAAGGGATTAAGGAACGCTCTGTTTGATTCCCGTGTCTCCCGTGACATACGGTTTGATGTTCCACGGACGCTGAGCAAAATCCATTCGCAGTCAGCAATGAATGCGCTTCTCGGCGGGCTGTTGGAGGAAGACCGCTCTATCCGCTTTCAGGTTATTCTCGCTCTTGAGGAGATGGCCCGCCGCTTCACCGATCTGAAACTGGACCGAGAGATAGTGGAGAGCGCGATTGTCTCGGATGTGATGCTTTATTATCGAAGGTTTGCCAGTTTTTACGTTTTGTTTGGTAATGGCCAGGTAGCAGTAGTTGGGTCGGCATCGCTGTTGCGCCAGGCGCTTCGCGAGAGCATGGAGCGGGTGAGAGAGCGTGTGCTTTGGCTGCTTTCTCTCATCTATCCTGCCAAAGATATTCAAGGGGTTTGGGGCGCTCTGAATTCTGGCGATCCGATCAAGCAAGCCAATGCCGTCGAGCTACTCGATAATTTCCTCACGGGAGAGGTCAAGCGATACAGTTTTCCTCTTTACGGTGATGCCCTTGAGCCGGTGCGCTTCGGCGTCGCTCTGGGATTTCTTGGCTGGGGCAGTCTCGATGCCACTAGCGCTCTCCGCATGCTTCTCGAACAAGAGGATATATGGCTAACTGCAGCAACCGTCTGGGAGATCGGTGTCAGAAGACTCACAGAGTTTCGTGAGGAGATTGTGAAGCTTCTAAAGTCTGAAAACGCGTTGCTGCGGGAAACGGCGGAGCTCGTCATTCACCGGCTCCAGAATTGATGATGGAACAACGAAGACTTGCGACGATAGAAAAAGTCATTTTCCTCAAATCGGTGGATATTTTCAGCCACGCCACCGTAGAGGAACTTGGCAGGGTCGCTGCTCTGACCAAAGAGGTCCATTTTGAGCCCGGCGAGACGATCTTTCGTCAGGGCGAGCCCACTGATGCGATCTATCTAATTTTAGCGGGCCGCGTGACGATCGAAAGTAACGGCCGAATACTCCGTCAGATAACGGACAGACAAGCCTTTGGTACCGTCGCGGCTCTGGATCGTAACCCGGCCGTTCATACGCTAAAGGCTATTGACGCTGTCCACGCCCTCAAGCTCTACGCTCAGGACTTTGATGACATCCTTTCCGTTGATTTCGAGTGTGTTCGCTCCGTTATTCACGCACTCTGCCGGCTCATCCGCGAGGGACGGTAATGCTCAGTACTTGTTAGTTCGATGCAAAGGGCTTCGTCCAGACACCGTTGGTAGTTTCTGAAAACTTGTAGCGCTCCGGTTCTTCTCATTTTCGCCATTTCGAACCCGTTTCTTCTCAAATCTGCGAAGATCAGCTTCGTAGTTTAAAACATATCGGCAATATTCCGTGGCACTCGTCTTGCGCTCCATCCGCTAACAGCGGGTGCATAGAAGACCGCACGACATCGCCATGGAAATTATCTTCGCACCGGGGGATAGATAAAATGAAAAAGAAAACTTTTCTGCAGATCGTCGCGATCGTGATTACAGGATTTGCCTTCCTTCTCTTTGTCAAATCAGATCATACGTGGGCACAAGCTAAGTCTCAGCTTCGTCAGAGCGTGGAACGTAAGTTTGAGGAGTACAGAATCGCCATAAAAGAAAACCATCAGGTTGACATCAAGAACTTCAAAGACCGAACCAAGGGTGGTTTTGCGGATGGGAAAGCCATTACCGACTATGATTTGGGACAACTGCTCGAAGGGATAAAATACGAGCGGCAGCATACCACCGATAACTTGATGGCCCTTGAACTGGCGATGGATCATCTCGAGACGATTCCCGATTATTATACCCGCATCGCCAGGTTAGAATGGGAATGCCGTTCAGAAAACCTTCTGAGCAGGTGAAGCTGAAATCAGTGCAACCTGGCATACCAGAGCGTGAAGAGTATCAGACCTGAGGATCAATCGTGAGTCTCATTGCGGCAAGCGATCTGGTGAAAACCTACCGGACTGAAGTTATCGAAGTAAAAGCTCTCCAAGGGGTCAGCTTTGACATCGAGGCC
>JAICEJ010000586.1 GCA_025924215.1 Candidatus Binatia bacterium | reverse complement strand
GTGCTCTTTCGCCTCATGGGTATATTCCCACGGATAGAGCTCCAGGCGACCATCCAGATCCGCTACGGCATCATTGGCCAGGTTAGGCGGCAAGGAAAATGGCTTGGCGCAGATTCCGTTATATTTCTCGCACAACTTTTTGAGAGCAGTCTCCGCATCGGGAACATCTTCGCGCACGGGTGACCGCACGTGCTTGCCAAACACGCGCGCAGGCGCCAACAAGGGCCGTAGCGTGTCCAAGTAATCTCTAAGCTGCCCCAGCAAGGATCTCGAAATCTTCTCGGTCTTTTCGCGAAGCTCGACAACCTGTTCGAGCTCTAAGGTCTCCCGTAGGTTTTCCTGTGCCATGACAGCCTGGCATCTACCACAGTTCACAAGTCAAGAAAAGCACTATTAACGTCAGCGAAATCCGCTAATCAAATCAGGTTTGGCGATCGAGAGGGACCGCCTGTTGTTGCAGCATCTGCTGATGTAGTCGGTCCCGATGCAATTATTCGCGCTGCAATTCTTACGTCGCTGATCCTGCTGCCGGTGCAAGTTCTGGGCGGACACGCGCAAAGCGCAGATGCAATTTCATCTGTAACAAATCGCATAAGCTTCCGGATACAGTTAGCACCTGTCGGATACACCTGGTGTCAACCTCGGCTACGCTCGGACCTTCACAACACTCCAACCCCCCAAGCATTCACAGATGGCAAGATGGTACGGGGCTTGCGCCATACCGCTATTGTTGAAATTGGAATTAGGTTCAATAAGGAGGCTCTATGATCAGATCGATTTTGGCGATTATTTTTTGGGCTATCGCAGTCAACAATCTGTTCGCTGCAGCGGTGGCTATTCCGACCGCAGACAGAAAAGGCAGCAGAGACAATCCATTGTTGAAGCGCTACGAAGGCTCACTTATCGTCGCATACGAACACAAAAAGTTTGACGAATTCACACTCCCGTTATCCAAGCTCGAGCAGGTGCCCGAAAAGCGGGACGGCCACAACAATCGCTATCATGAACCCAACAACAAAAAGTCTTTGGAAGGAGCACACACGAAATTGGTGTACGTCATACCGGAGAACCGTTCCCCCTTAGAGGTACTGCGCAACTACCAGGAGGAAATCAGGAGCAAAGGCGGCAAAGTGCTGTTCGAATGCAAAGAGAGCGAATGCGGTGGCGATCCCGGAAGGAGCAGCAGCGGCGGTGGCGGAAATACGAGTCTAGCCATGTATCTGTATCCGCAGGAGCGCATCACAGATTCACTCAGTTCAACCGGCGGATGTGCCGTCAGCGCGCGCATCGCTGATCAGCGCTATCTCGCAGCAGAGATTCCAGACAAAGACTCATACTTTTCCGTACTAACGTACGTAATCAAAAATCCTCAGTCTTCTTCTTGCGCGCCACTCAACGGACGAACCATCGCGGTCGTGGATATCCTCGAAGCCAAGGCTCGCGAGCAGAAGATGGTGACGGTCAACGCCGATGATATGGCCAAGGCGATTTCCACCCGAGGTCGAATCGCGCTCTACGGCATCTACTTCGATTTCAATAAGTCCGAAGTAAAACCGGAATCGGACCCGACGCTGGAACAGATCGCCACGTTGTTAAAGAAACAATCGGCGCTCAAGCTACTGGTTGTGGGACATACCGACAATGTTGGAAGCTTCTCGTTCAACATGGACCTATCGCAGCGCCGCGCAGCCTCTGTAGTAAACGCTTTGACTGGCCGTTATGCCATCGGCAAAGATCGCCTCATGCCCTTGGGCGTATCGTTCGCCAGTCCTATGGAGTCGAACAAGGCCGAAGAAGGAAGGGCAAAAAACCGCCGTGTCGAACTCGTTGAGAATTAATATCGCCGACAGGCGAGGTAAGATCATTCCGATAAATTAGAGATCAACATCCAGCCGCGGTGTCCAGATGTCAACCCCCGCTTTGCGGAATTTTATGTTCTGACGTTTCTCGGATTTGTAAGCACGGTCTTGGCAAGAAGTCTCTTGAATGCTGTACTCCACTCTGCGGCGTGTCTATAAAACACGCGTTTAGGCGGGTGACCGCCTTCGGGAGGTTTTATGAACGTGATCGCCCTCAATATAGCGTTCAGTTCCAGAGCCGTATTCCTACTTTTAGGTTTGCTTCTGACCGGACGCCCCAGCGCCGCCGCAACGCCTCTGAAAGCGGGGACGGTGCTTGAGTCCAGAGGTATAGTTTTGAAGCAACGGTTGAGTGAATTTCCTGTGACGGTCCATGTAATTCTTCAGATCCATGAACATCCCGATCCAAAAAGGCGCGAAATTCAAGACATGGGCAAGCTTGCTGCATGTGAGGAAAGCATTGTTTCCACCGTCCTTAGCATCGCCGAAAACGGCGTCCCGGCTGTGGTCGTTGAAGGATTTTATTTTGCCGGAACGTTTGATAAACCCGCATCTATCGCGGTTTCAGAGGTGCCCCGCAGCGATCGGATCCAGTCGAAATGGATTTTGGCCAGTCAAAAAAACCTGTTCGTTTATGGTTTTGAAGTGAAGTTTTTAAATGATTTGGCAGGCTGGGTCGTAAAAGAGCTGGGCAAATCTGCCGACAAAGCGGTTCAACTCGGAAAAGAGCCCCGGAGTACAGATGGGGAGACAAATAAAATAGAAGTTGCCAAGCTGGTTCAGGAAGAGGTAACGCGTTTGAACCTCTGGCATGCAGGTATTATCCCGGAACGAAGCTTTCTGGCTCTCCAAACAGCACTCGCCGTCGCACTCGCGCGGCAGGAGACGCAGGTTCAGCTCGTTATAGGCAAGTTACATTGGGCCGATTTGGTCTATGCAGCCAATCGACATCCGGACGTCAGGCTTCGGCTTGTGCCTTACGAATGCCCATAGACATTGAGTCAAGTGTTTTTTCGTTTGGACCACTTCGCGGGATTCGGGATAACTACAACTGTCTATTCATTTCCTGAGGTTTTGGGTTCTCGGATCGTCCTTTTCGTGCTTTATGAGAACATGGTGGAGTAGATTGTATCTGTCTCTCGCTGGTGGATCCCGACGTGACGTCAGCGGAGATTAATCTTCAGAAATCTTGAAACCTTTTTTCTGAAAACAAGTATTACAGGGTTTAATGTGCAAATTGGAACGTATCCGAAACTTTGTGTGTGAGGCAAGTTGGTTAATGTAGTTGGGGCATGAATCGATCGGCGAAAAGAATCGCAAACTGATTCATAGCCGATTTCCACTCCCGTGCGCTCATTT
>JAICEJ010000585.1 GCA_025924215.1 Candidatus Binatia bacterium | reverse complement strand
GCTCGTCGCGATCAATTTGCGCGAGCACTTTGTTTGCCACTTCTAGATTAATTGTCACTTCCTCTTCCTCCTGATCTGCTAGGTCTGATAAGTCGTTAAACTTCATTGGCTTTCGCGGTCCGTTCGCGTGATATACAGTTCGGATTTTTCCGGCAATTCTGACTTCAATTCTCACTTATGGAGGGCCTTGTCGGACTCCAATGACTACCAAAAATCATAAAAACTATAGTGAGAGCAGCAAGTCAAATGCTGAGGTGATTCATTTTAAGAAAAGACTCCTTAATTTGTCGGGATCAGAGCTCCGTATTTGGATGCGATTACGAGTCCCTCGGTAAGACTGAGAGTAGCTCCTACCGGAAATCGTCCCCCAGGGTACGCTTCAAAAAACCTCGGACTGAACCACTACCAAATGGTAACTGGAACCATCTGCTTGAAAAATCGCCGCTTGCTGTTTACAGTTGCAGGCTACGCTTTACGTCCGGTCGAAACTTCATCAATGCCCATCCCAGAGAAATTCCGCCTGAGTTTAAGGAGATCTATGGACACGTCCACCATTGTCATGCTGGCGGCTGCGATCGTGGCACTGATCGTTATCTACTGGAAGTCGCCGCAAGCGGCGGGCGATGGCTTGAGCGCGACTGGGGCATTGATCATCGAGATAATCCCGCGCATGATCGCCGCGTTCACACTGGCGGGCTTGATTCAGGCGGTGGTTCCGCAGGAAGTCATCGTTCGCTGGATGGGCCATGGATCGGGCGCCAAAGGAATTCTGATCGGCATGACTCTGGGAAGCATTACGCCGGGCGGCCCGATGACGCACTTTCCGGTGGTTGCGTCGCTCTACAAGGTAGGCATCGGTGTCGGGCCTTTGGTCGCTTATCTGACGGCCTGGTCTCTCTTCGGACTGCAGCGAGTTATTATGTGGGAGATTCCTTTTCTCGGACCTAAAATCGTCGCGGTGCGCGTCGCCGTCAGCTTCTTCTTTCCGCTACTCGCCGGTTGGCTCTGCGAGTTCATCTGGAACAAACTCCATCTTCAGATTTAATTCAACGTGAAGCGCAGAGAATTTCTCCGAATGTTGACCGGCGCAGGCTTCGTCATGCCGGTGCTTTTGAATCAGGCGTCCTGCGCGCCCACTCTGATTGGCAGCGATCGCGATACCGGTTTGTCACTCTGCTATGTGGCGGGCGACGTGACATCCGATGGCGCGATTATCTGGCTGCGCGCCGACCCGGGCAGCGAGGTGGTGCTGCACTACAGCAACGATCGTACTTTTAGTCGCTTCTCGTCTGCCGGCCCATTCCGAGTAGATAAAGAGGCCGACCATACCGTGAAAATCGAATTGCAGAAGCTCAATCCCGGCACAACCTATTTTTACTACGCTGCAGTAGCCGGGAAAAAACCCGGTTATCTCGCCAGCTTCCTGACCGCGCCAGCTCCATCGGATGCCGCCAAAGTTTCATTTTGTTTCAGCGGCGATACTCGAGAAAGCTATCAGCCGTTTACCATCATGAACGCGGTGCGCGCGCAGCGACCTGATTTTTTTCTCCATCTAGGCGACACCATCTATGCCGATTTTGGCGGTCAGGCGCGCCGGTTGAGTGACTTCTGGGCGAAGTACCGCGCCAACCGCAACGATCCCGCTACGCAGTTCTGTTTTGTCGAAACCAGCACGTACGTCGTCTGGGACGATCACGAAGTGGTGGATAATTTTTTTGCCGGCAATCCGCTGGTGCCGATCGGTAGAAAGGCGTTTCTCGATTATTGGCCGATCCGGCGCCACCCGGATGACGCGGATCGAATCTACCGCTCGTTTCGCTGGGGCCGGGCCATGGAACTGTTTCTGCTAGACACGCGCCAGTACCGCGACCCGGGAACCGGGACCATCCTAGGCAAAGCGCAGAAGGATTGGTTGTTTGAGAGGCTGGCGGCCTCTTCCGCGATCTTTAAATTCGTGGCGACTTCCGTGCCGATGGCAGGTGGCGGCATTGACCGCTGGGACGGCTACCCGGCGGAAAGGACGGAGCTGCTGCGCTTTATAAGAGAGAAGCGCGTAACCGGTGTGATTTTCCTCAGCGCTGATCTTCATTATGCGGCGGTGACGAGCGTGCCCAAAAGCCACGGCCTGAAAGATATTACCGCGGGCCCGTTGGCTGCGCCTTTGAATCGGGTGACCAACGGGTATGCGCCCCATTTCGATTTTTTTCTCGCGGAGAATTTTAACTTCGCCAAAATAACCGTGGATCCGGCGCTTAAGCCGGCGCAGGCGTTAGTTGAATTTATCGATCAAGATAATTCAGTCTTTCATACCACCAGGATCAAAGCGGTATGAAGGCGGTGCTATTTGCGTGAGGCGCGATGCTCGAGCGCTTCAGGGTTTATGACCCGGGTCAGTTTCCCGTCCATGTAATCGAGGATGTTGGTGACGGCATTCTCAGCGAAGCCTTCAAAACCGGAATCGGTTGGCCAGCCGAGATGCGGAGTGAGCACGACATTGCTCAGCTGGAGCAGCGGGTGATTCGGCGCAAGCGGTTCTTCGACGAAGACGTCGAGAGCGGCGCCGGCAATGACGCCTTCACTTAATACTTTTACCAGCGCTACCTCATCAACGATGGCGCCACGCGCGGTGTTGACCAGATAGGCGGATTTTTTCATCAAGCGCAGGCGCTCTTCGTTCAGAAGATTCTTGCTTTCCTCGGAAAGTTTCAGGTGGATCGAGATGACGTCGGCGTTTTTCAGGACCTCTTCCAGTCCCATGTAGGTCGCCTGTGATTTGCCGGCGCGTTCGGCGGTCAAGGTCGGTCCCCATGCGATCACGTTCATGCCGAAAGCGCGCGCGATCGCGGCAACCTCGGTGCCAATTTTTCCCAACCCCAATATTCCCAGGGTCTTGCCCTTGAGAACATAGCCCAGCACCAGCGGCCACTCGCCGCGTCGCATTGCCTGATCGCTTTGCGAAATCCGGCGCATCACCGCCAGCATCAAAGCGAAAGCCATCTCGGTAGTGCTATTGCCCCCCGGCGCCATGGCGACGATGATGCCCGCTTCGGTCGCCGCTTTCATGTCGACATGATAAACGTGATTGCCGGTTTGCGAGATTAATTCGAGATCCGGCAATTGTTTTAGAAGAGTCGCGTTGAATCGCGTGCGCTCGCGAATCGGGATCACCGCGCGAGAGCCGGCCAGGACGCGAACAAGGACGTCCTGGCTCGGTAGTTTC
>JAICEJ010000584.1 GCA_025924215.1 Candidatus Binatia bacterium | reverse complement strand
TTAATTCAACCTTTTGGATGATCTGACGGCTTATACTTTTACCAGCGTAGAGGATTGAGAACTGTACAAGAAATCGTCCCTCTGCGATCTCGAAATTGCGAAATACAAGGTTGAGGATCTTCTGGATGTGCGCGTCCACAAAAAGGTAGTCGAGAGTGGTTACGTGCAGGAACTCGAGCGAAAATACAAGATTTGATCTTAACAATCCAGAGGTATCGCTCGAGCAGCAGCGGGCATATGTCGGAGACCCTTGATGGTTATGTCTTTGTACTTGCATTAGTTGGCCCGAAAAAGAAGCGCTGCAGAACGAATCCACTTAGCTCTGACCCATCGAATAGGGTACTCTGATCCTATGGTGGGCCATTCTATTTGCGATCACATTCCAGAGGAAAAACACCCGCCGATCGACCTCTGCGGCAACGATCTTCAGCTTGGCGATTGGGTGCGCGTTATGGCGGTTCCGCTTTCAATTAGGAACATGCCGGAAAACTCGAAAAGTGCTTTTTCGCGGGCGGTCGGGCAAACGTTTCAGATTGCAGCGTTCAATGAGGGCGGCTATCTCGAACTGGAGATGTGGCCGAAGATCAGCCTAGACACGATTTGGGTTGAGCCGTGTTGCGTAACCAGAGTTCGACGATACAAACGTCTCAGTCGTGCATTTCAAAAGAAGCTCCAGCAAAGGGCGGCGCCGCCTCCGCCGCGCTACATGCTGGATTTTAATATTACGTTAAAACCTGGTGTCGAGATTGAAGCCTTCGGCCACGAAGTGATTGGTATGGGTACGGGTGGCGGTTTTGCAGTCTGGCCGCAGCAGCGCCGAATCAAAGGCAGTGTTCACACACACAAGAGTCAAGCCAACGCAGTAACGGTTCTAGAGTCCGCTCGGAGTTTTATCCTCAAGTCGGAAGTCGTCGAGTCTGCTCAAGTTGGTGAGATCTGCGAAAGCGGATGACAACAAAAGCAGTAATCCCGCCTTCGGTCCGAACAGCAATACCTCTTGTGCTAGCATTCGATGGTTGCCTAAGCCGACTTGGCAAACCCTTCGTTCACTTCTTTCTCGTAGGCGAGCAGTTTCTTGACGCTGGGTCGTTCCTGCATGCGCTTGAAATGCGCCGTGACGTTGGGGAAGCCTGAAAGGCTCACCCCTAACTGGGTGGCGCGACGGCAACACCAGTAGAAATGCGCGTCAGGGGCGGTGAAGTGATCGAAGAAGTACTCGCGCCCGGCCAGCAGATCGTCAGCGATCTGGAAGTTCTCGAAAAGAGCCTCCGTGGCGAACTTGACCACGGTGTCGGACGCGCCGCTTGCGTCGCAGACCTTGCCCGGGTTGTTGATCCGGCTCAGGTACGGGTGAATGCCGCTGGCACACCAGGCATGTAGTGAGATCGCCTGCAACTCGTCCCACGGATCGGCGGGTAGAAGCTTGGCGTTAGGGAAAGTCCGATGAACCCATTGATGGATCGCGACGTTCTCCGTCAGTATCTTGCCGTCGATCACCAACGCGGGCACCTTGTGCTTCGGATTGATCTTCAGGTACTCGGGCGAGAGATTCTCCCGCTTGCGGTAATTCAGCGGCCGGACCTCGAAATCGGCGCCCGCTTCAGTCAACGTGACATAGGGAGCGAGCGCGCAAGTGTTGGGTGCGTAGTAGAGAGCAATTTTCATTTAAGTCTCCTGGTTACGATAATTGATCAAGCGATTAATTGCGAATTTATTACCAGCGTCGGGTAAGTGCAACACATTAAAGAGCGAAAGCGGGTCCAGCGGTTCCATTCGTTCCGTTCAATCCCAGATCGATTCCGGTTACAATCAAAAGTCTTGACCGGCATTTCGTTGAGCTGCTCGAGGTCGCAAAGTAGTTTGGGGCCGACAGCGCGCCCGTCTGGCGATGTTGCTCATGATTTAAATTTTCTATAAATATCTTTGGATATATAATCGGCAAAGATCAGGAGGTAGGATCATGGCAACCACAACGGAGCGCCCTCTCGCTGACGCGCTCACCGCAATCAAGACGCGTCGCTCGGTGAAGGAGTATAATCAAACCGAGATTCCTCGGGAGTGGATCGAGGAGCTGCTCGACGCCGCCCACTGGGCACCTAACCACAAATTAACCCATCCCTGGCGTTTTCACGTGTTCACCGGTGAGGGGCGCGAGCGCTTGGTCGCGGCGCGACAAGCGGCAGTACGTTCGGCCGCAGAGAGAAAGGGCGAGCAGGTGAGCGAAGACGCCCTCAATTTCGCTCGGGCGAAGTGTTTTTCGTCCCCGGTCGTGATCATCGTTTCGATGGTGGGCGATGAGAAAAAAATCGTTGACCAGGAAAACTACGCGGCGTGCTGGTGCGCGATCGAGAACCTGCTGGTCGCGGCGAACGCACGAGGTCTAGGCAGCTATCCCAGCACGGGCGACTGGATCGACCAAAACTTCGTTGGCCCGGTTCTCGGACTCACGGAAAAAGAACGGCCGGTGGCGTGCATTTTCCTGGGGTACTCCGAGCAGAAGACGATGGCCAAGCGCCTGCCGGTGGAGCGCCATACCACCTGGTACACCGAGCCCTAAAAGTGTTTTCGAAAAGTTCAAAACGTTCAAGCGCTTCGCTCAGCTGAAGATGTTGGAAAAACGTGGTTCCACACGTTTCAAACATTCTGGTGGTTCCCGACAGTTGATCTCCTGGATATGGTCCGAGGTCCGTTCATCACGGGGCCTCAGACCATACCAGTGGTTTCAATTGGCTACTGTTCAACGGTACAGATCGATCGGTATCGCAGTTTTCCCATTGCAGCGCAGCCGTTCGATTTGCTCCTGCCAGTAGTGCTCGGGGTGCCGAATCTAGAAAACGCCCTTTGAAAGCGCTGACGTCCGACGGAAACCGCCGTTCAAGACTTCAAACCAATAGTAAGAATGGCACGATTACACGCGCCATTTTTCGAACGAAAATATTTGACGCCGGTGACAGTCGCCGGTAATTCGCAGGAAGGGTGCAACATGACCAAAGTTTTGCCTGCCGCTGAAAACGGTACCAACACTGCGCCGCGCGCATCGTCCAACATTCGCCATCTCTGCCGGATGGAGCTTGCGGGCGGAGGACAGATCGTCATTGATGGAAATTATGCATATGTCGGCCATCAACACCGGCCGAATGGAACGACGATTCTCGACATTTCCGACCCGCGCAAGCCGAAGATTCTCAGCACTCTCAAGCCCAATCATCCCTGGTCGCACTCGCACAAGGCGCGGATCGT
>JAICEJ010000583.1 GCA_025924215.1 Candidatus Binatia bacterium | reverse complement strand
TTGTGCTTAGAATAGCCGCGCCGATTAGCGTAACCGGCTTCTTCCTCCTGGAGATAAGCAGAATCGGGTAAGAGAATTTTCAGCAGATCGCAGGTTGCGGAGGTGGCATAAACTTTACCGCGAAAACCTAGTTTGACGAGCTTCGGGAGATAGCCGGAGTGGTCGATATGGGCGTGAGTTAGGAGGACCGCGCGAAGCCCGTTAACATCCACCGGGAAAGACGACCAGTTGCGCAGTCGCAGCTCTTTTAAGCCCTGAAACAAACCACAATCTAACAGGATCTCGGTTCCATTATAGGAGACGAGAAACTTCGATCCGGTAACGGTACCCGCGGCGCCCAAGAATTTAACTTTTGGTTGCTCCATTCCTGTTTTCCGTTTCCTTAGATGCGCCTCGTAATAATGCGATGATCATAGGCGGGCATTTTCGCGATCTCGCGTCAATCCATCAAACACCGCTCGCTCTCTGTAAGCGCATCGAGCCGTGCCCGACAGTGATTTTGCGCGATCTTTGGTCCAAGCCGAAGCCGCTGATAACATCGATGGTTTCACTCAGTGGTATTCTCTACGTTTTGCCGCTCCTGTCAGAGGTAAACGATCCTACGCAACCCGATATCAGGAACCAGATTAAGTTTGCTGTTGAATCGGCATATATCTTCCCCTACGGAATGGGGCGGACTTTGTGCAAGCTTGACAAAAAGATTCAAGGAGTAGAGTCGGTCGAGAGTCATTCAAACACCGCCGCGACGAGCCGCAGTCCGACCAGTCCCAATGCGGCGGCAAGGCTGCGGATGATCCATTCGCCGCGAATGCGCCGGGAGAACCGCGCGGCTAACTGCGCGCCGATAATGGCGCCGATCGAAAGCGCGATCACGCGGCGAAACCCGTGCTGAAAGAGACCCGCGGCAACATGTGTCACGCTGCCGGTGAACGCGGTGATCGTCAGAACAAACAGCGAGTCGCGGTGGCGATATGAATTGGGAAGCGTAGCAGATACACCAGCGCAGGCACGTAGAGAAAACCGCCGCCGATCCCGAAGAAGCTGGAGATAAAACCGAAGACGGTGCTCACACCAGCGCCAGCGATCAGGGGAGACCCATTCAGATTCAGAGGCTTTTTTGTATCGCTTCCGGCTTGTGAGAGTACCATAGCCGCCGGCAAAAAAACCAAGTGGTATGAGCCAGAGGAGTTGTAGGTAAGGATCCACAGAATACGATCTTTTTATAATTTTTTCATTGTTATAAACGTGCGACCAATTCAGTAATGTCATGACCTGAAGTTAAGAAATGTCATTTCAGGCAAGCCGGCGAAGCTTACACGAGCCGCAAGCTAGGAATATGAAGACCTTTGATTCTGCTTGCGCGGCAATGACGTTGCCAATACCTCTGACTACTTCGATGAACTTCAGTTTCAGCACACACAAATAGCAATCAGCAATACGACGGAAGTGTGTGGTTGCCGCTTGGTTCAGGGAAACCAGCGCAGCCTCCGCCTTTACGGATACCCGGGCAGACGCGAAAGCGATCAAAGCGGATGCGCCATCAGCAGCAGAAAAGGACGCCGCGCCCAGGGCGTTTCTCATCGACGTCAGAGTTGGTATCAGCTCCTGGCTCGCCGCCGCCGCCCATCAAGTGCCGCAAGAACTGGGAGACTTCGGCATCCTCATCCATGGCGGTTGGAAAAAAGGCAAAGCACTGCTCTACATCTTTCTTTCGGCGCTGACTTTCCTGGCCGGCGGTCTCGTCGCGTACGGCGCGTCTTTTTACCTTCGATGTGACGTTTCTCCTTCCCTTCGCCGCCGGCAACTTCATCTATATCGCCGCCGCCGATCTGATTCCCGAGATCAAGCATGAAGAAAACGCTCGCCTCAATTCGTGCACTTCTTAGCGTTCCTGTTCGGGATTGGACTTCTGTGGGTTGTAAGACTTGCGCTCGAACATTGAAGAGATCTCCTGACCGACTTTCCTCAGAAGACGTTCAAGGGGATTTTTAAATAGGCCGTCCCGTTTGCCTCCTGTTTGGGAAACTCTCCCGCGCGGATATTGATCTGGATGGCGGGCAGAATTAGCGCGGGCATGTCGAGCTTGGCGTCACGGGCAGTTCTGAGTTTGAGAAATTCCTGTTTCGTGGTGCCTTGGCGGAGTTGAACATTCGATTGCTTCTGCTCGGCCACGGTGGTTACGAAACAAAGCTCGCGGCCGCCGGGTTGATAGTCGTGACACATAAAGAGCCTTGTGCTGTCCGGCAGCGCATAAATCCGCTGGATGGAATCGTAAAGCTGGTCGGCGGATCCGCCGGGAAAGTCACAGCGCGCGGTGCCGTAGTCCGGCATGAAAAGCGTATCGCCGACGAAAACAGCATCTTCGACTTGCCAGGACATGTGCGCCGGTGTGTGCCCAGGCGTGTGCATGGCACGGATGCGGAACGAACCCACCTCGAGATCCTGTCCTTCGTCGAGTAAGATATCGAACTGCCGTCCGTCAATCGGAAAATCGGCGCCTAGATTGTAGATATCGCGAAAGCTGCGCTGAACCTCGCCTACCCGGCTCCCGGTCACCGTTTGCGACCCGTATCGTTTTTTAAAAAAAGGCATCGCGGTCAGGTGATCCGCGTGCGCATGGGTGTCGATGACGTAGGGGATGGAAAGGTGCCGGTGGTCGATGTATCGCGCGACGGCCTCTGCGGATCTTACCGTCGTGCGCGCGCTCTTCGGGTCGTAATCCAAAACCGGGTCGATCACGATTCCGATGCCGCCATCATGGACGACGTACGTTAACGTCGACGTTGCCTGATCGAAAAAGTGCTGGATCTCCATTCGAGCTCTCCTTCACGACCCGTAAATCACAGACATGTTGTCATTCAAGCGCTGCAGCAAACCGATGATCAGCTGCAGTGCTTGTTCCTTGACAGGCCTCAGATATGCCCGCGTGCGTCCTGTAACTTCTTGTGCCAATCGGGAATGCTGAACTCATCGACGCGATAACTCGGCCGGTAGCCCTTGATGTCGAGAATCGGCGTGCCGTCGAAAAGATCCAAGCCCGCCACTTTGAGAATGCGACCCTGCCGTCCGAGCAAGTGAACCAGCGTGAGTCCAATCGGGTTAGGCCGAGTCGGAGAATCCAGAGCGAAAACGCCCAGCGAGGGAAGCTCGTCCAATTTGAAACCTCTATTGACCAGCCGCCTCGGCTTTACTTGCAAAGGCCCGATCTGATCGGGTCTGAGCCTGTCAAAGTACGCCAAAAG
>JAICEJ010000582.1 GCA_025924215.1 Candidatus Binatia bacterium | reverse complement strand
ATTAGAAGCGGATGATAATCGGCTTCGAGTAAGTTCAGTATTGGCGGCAGCATCTTCAGCCGCCGCGGTTTAAGATTTAGCCGTCACGCTACGGCATGACCGCATGATAGCCGCTGTCAAAGGTGCTCATAAGTGTACTTCAAAGGAAGTATCGAAACTTTTTGGTTCGGTCTCATTATTGCGGTAAGAATTTAATGCTATGGGTAAGTTAGAGGCTTCTGGTCCAGTTACGATCTCAATGTGTTAGTAGTCCTTGCTGTATTCGTCGTCTTCCTGAGACCTGGCCTCGTTGCTCGACATTTTTCAGTGACAGCGTTCAATTAACATGGAGGTACAACATGGTAGAAGACTCACTCATAATGATCGCGAGCATTGTTGGCGCAACATCGACACTAATGCTGTGGCTTGTCTTCTAAGCTAATTCACAACTCCCGCACGCCGTGCACTTTCGCTCGATTACCGAATGGCGCCGGGTCTAAGAAAACGCGCCGCTCTCGCTCTGCACACAACCGTGTCCAACCTTAACGAGAAATTTTCTGTCTCGAGTGACTCAACGATGCCGTGCTTCGTGATGTCTTCGACCGCGCATCCTTTGGCCTTGGAAGAATCCGCAACATTCAGCAGGTCTTTGAACTCACCTCTTGGAAGGCTTTAGCGCTCAGCAATGACCCCACCGGCAAGAAGACTTGAGCTCAGCAAGCGGCAGAACCACGAAACACGAGCAGCGCGACGGCTCATTCACCTAAAGCCGCTCATCGGCGTCATCCTGCACAGATCAAACCGCTGCACGCCAAGGAAGATTCGGCGGTGTTTGTGAATAAGCTCGGCGAGAGGATCGAGTCAAATCAGTTTAGAAAGAAACAATCGTACCGAGCCCCGACCAGTCTGAAGATACGCCCATGGGACTGCTACTCACCAGAGACACCGTGATCTCGGTCGATATTACTGCCCGAGAGAACACTACAAAGGTGGCGCAAGGACTGACATCGGCATAAGCTCAGCGTCGAGATGAGTGAGCGGGATGCGGAACTTTTTGTTTATGAGGTCCTTGGAAATAACGATAGATCCGGCGATGCCCCAACGCTTACACATACGTTGAATCAAATTCTCCAGGACGATCTCGACCGATTGTGGAAGAAAGCCCTAGCCTCAGAACTTGCGACGTTGTTAAAGCCAGTCGACATAGAGCAATCCGATGACCTTCGGCGGCGGTTTGCGCCTATCATCAAAGCCCGCTCGCTTGCGGTTCAACAATCCGCTGACCCTAACAGACAACGACTCTTCCCGGACAATATCGAGTTTAATTGTCCTCGCCCTACTCTCGCAGTTAGTTATCAAAAATAAAAAAGGGAGAAACAGAAAATGATCACGACCGACGAAAAGCACCCATGCGTTGTTGCCAGCCAGGAAGGCGAAACGAAACTCAATGAACTGCGCATGCAGTTACGGAAAGAACAGGGCGAGCGCGACAGCAAGCTTGCGCAGAAGTCAGCCCATGACGAACGCTCGAAACTCAACAGCGAAGCTGATCAACTTCTATCCGGCAGCGCCAGCACTGATCAAGTGTCAGCTCAAGAAATGAGGATCTTAACCACAGAATCGCTGTGCTGGAGAGAGCAATCGAAAAGCAACTGGACACGGTGAGCAAGCTAAGAACCGAGTATTCGGTTTCATATGCGAATCAAAGGCGCAGCCTGACAGATACATCGCGACGAAAGACGCATTGCTCGCGCTTGCGCTTGCCGAAGCCAATGCAGCCGACGTGAAATTCTTTGATAAGCTCCACGCTGCCGGTGTAACTCCCCGCTTTCGACCGATGCGGGTAAGCGCAGTGGGCTAACCAGCGATCCTAACGATGTTGCTACCTTCCACCGCAGAGAAGTTGAGACGTACGTCCCCAGGCGTTGGCGTAAAAAGCGATGCAACTGTTTCCCTCACGCCATCATTTTCTGCCGAATAAGTATAAAATCAGCAGATATCCCAAGGCTGCCAGCACGAGCAGGAGGGGTAGTAGTGCGATGATTATAACGGAAATGACTAAGATGTCTGGTCGCGGCTTCGGTGACTTGTGTTCAGTCATCAGTGAGTGGTCTCCAAGGCAAAAAGGCGCGGGGTAAGTATCAGAACCGGGGTTTTAGTCAAGGCATGCCAGGGTGCCTCCTACGGCTCGAAATCTTCACGTTTTTAGTGGCGCTTGACCGCTTAGCAGGCGCGCTTTTTTGCGAACGCACCCGGTCTCTATAAAATGATGACCCAACACAGAAAGCACCTAAGCACCTACGCGCAGCAACGCGGAAATGGTTAGAAAGTGCGCTTGCCGTTACGAATTAGAGCCGCATCACCTCAGACCTTTACGGTTAGCTGCCGAGGCGTGGGATCGGTGCTAAGAGGCACGTGAAGCCATCAAAAAGCACGGTATGACATTCGAAAACAAGTACCGGAGAAAAAAATTCGGCCAGAAGCAGTCATCGAAAAGGATTCGAGAATCGCGTTTGCTCGTCTTGTCCGCGAACTCAATTTAAGCGAGGAGCCAGATCAACCACGGCCGCGGTCGCTGAAATATGGAGATAGACGATAAATGCCGGTACGCAAACAGATGACCCGCGTCAAACGAATCAATGACCGGATCATTTCGGATCTGCACGAACTGATTTTGGCAAGGCATACCATGGAATGTCGACCAAACATTCAGAGCTAATGCCGGCTTGGCAGAACTTCGAGGTTTGGTAACCGGACATTTCTTTTTTACACGGCTCTGCGAGGAGCGGGGCGATCAAGAAACAAAAAATAGTTGTACGAAGCAGTTCGAGATGAGCTTGTGCCCGCGCATGCGCATTACCGGCCAGGGCTGCGCCCTTGGGCTTGGTGGAAGTGGAATGCACCGGAGTTGCGCCGCGTGGTAGGACGGACCTTGCCGAGGACGACAAAGCCGATTGTTTTGATGATCGCCTGCCAGCCGCGGACGATTCCAACTTGCCGGAGTGGGCAAAAGGAAAAACCTACTTTGGAAAGCCGTCTGTCTATGACGGCTATGTTTACGAGGATGAATACAGGTTACTTGCAACGATTAGATCTTCTCTTTGCCGAAGAAAAGGCGCTCTTTAAAAAGTACGACTCTATCATCAATGTGCACGTTCAGCAGGGAGAGCGCGGAAAATGCGTGCCGTGCTGGGAACGCGCCCGGGAGATTGCGAAAAAGATTGACTTCGATTTGGATGGCGCGCTGCAGCATTACGAGTTCTGGATT
>JAICEJ010000581.1 GCA_025924215.1 Candidatus Binatia bacterium | reverse complement strand
TCTTCCGGCTTGGCGGAGCGCGCCCGTGGATCGGTCTCGGTCATGGAAGCCAGAATCGTTTTAATTCCCTCTATCGAGGGGTACTGCTTTTTGGAAAGCATGGCTTCGTTTAGGAGACCGTCACGAATTTTTTCCAGAAGTTCGCGGTCTAAGCCGCTTCCCGCGTGCCTTAAGAAGGCATTCAGGGTCCCTTCTCGATCCGTCCAAATGCGGTGGACGGCGTCGACCTGAGTCTTAACGTACCTTCTCACGAGCTCGCGATTCTCTCTGATCGTCTTCCGCGTAGTAGCGACTCCCGTGTGTTGGATCACGAGCCCCATCCTAGACACATCGGCGAGGATGTTCATGCCTTTTTTCTGGGCTATGGCGCCGGGTAAGGAGCCAAGAACGGCCCCATGCACCCTGCCGCTTAATAAGGAGCCCAACCGAGCGGGACTATCGCCAATCTGGACGATGGCGACGTCCCGTCCCGGGATCAAGCCCAACTTGGGTAAAGCGAAGCGGGCGATGAAGTCAGTAGCTGAGCCGAAACGGCTGATCGCGACCGATCCGCCTCTAAGTTGCTCCGGACTTTTGACATCGGAGCGACCCATGATCCAGTAGCTGAGAGAGGTGATTCCCCCGGCGACCATGATCAAGTCGGACCCGCCGATTGCACTGTTCACGACTGACGGTCCAGCAACCTGTCCGATCTGAACGTCTCCAGAAATCAAAGCGAGCACGCTTGTGGTTCCGCCGGTGAAGTAGATGAGGCTTGCATCGAGTCCGTTTTTTTCGAATAGCCGCGCTTCTTTCGCCACAAGAACAGGCAGCGGATCTCCTCCCGCGCCTCCGTAAGCCACGTTGACTTTTGTCAGCTGAGCCGAGGCGGACGCGACAGAGAAAATCCACACCAGAATTGTCAACATAGGTATACGCATAATTACCCTCTTCACCTCAGCCACCCATGACAATGCCGCAAATGCCTCATTCGCAATCCTTTCAAATCATGTTTGAAGAAAATCGATGCTATGGATTGGAAGCAGAGATCTTGTCTAAGACTTTCTGAACCAACTCTGGCCCTTCTCCAGCAGACATTATTGGTCGGGCAGTCCAGGCATTGTTCGGAATGCGATCAGCTTTGCGGTAGGTCGGCCCGTACATTTTAATTTTTGACTGCGCCGGGAAATTCATGCGAACTTGCAGGCGACGATGGCGCAGGCGCTGCAAAGATATCGTCGCATGGATTGCCGATTCGCCGGGTGAGTCGACCGTGGCCAAAGCCTTTCCCTCGTAGTCGATGATTTCACTATGGCCGCGCGAGCGCACACGTGGAGCGCTGCTACCCAGTAAACCGCCGTTGTTTACCGAGGCAAAGTAGGCGACGTTCTCATAGGCTCGTGCTCGCCGCATCTCTTCCCATACGGGAAATGCCGCAGCCGTCGTTTCTGCGGTGAGATGAAGCACGACCTCCGCCCCACGCAGCACCAGGCTGCGCGTATGTTCAAAAAAATTAACATCGTTGCCCACCAGGCATGCCAAGCGGCCAAGCGGCGTGTCGAGCACGGGGAAAAGTGGCACTTCCCCGTCTCTACGCGCGTATTCATTCAGCACATCCGCTGGACTGGTTACCGGTAACAATCCATTGAGAGTCTCCGGATTGAGTTGTCGGTATTTGAGCTCGACGTTGCCTGACGGCCCAAGGATGAAAGCCGTATTGAAGAAACGATCCGGCCATGCGTCGCTTTTCTCGAAAGCGGCACCTGCGATGTAGACCCCGTGTTGCCGGCAGAAATCACCCAGTTTATCCGTTTCGGGCCCTGGGATCTGGATGCAGACCTTTAGCCAATCGGCGAGGGCGCGATTCGGCACGAAGCCTTGAAGCCAGCCCTCCGGCAAAATGAAGAGACGGCTTTGCTCCGTAGCCGCAGCATAGGCGGCCAACTCCAAACTCCGATCGAGGTTTTTCTTAAGAAGTTCATCTTTGTCGGCAGGATCTTGGATCACAAAAATTTCGCATTGAAGACAACTCATGACGTAACTGGAATCTCTCATGGATGCTCCTCTCAAGCCGCCGAATCGCTCTGCGGCGAGACATAAACCTTCTCGGCCAGAAAACGCTCAATCACGGATTTTGTCGCATCGGCGCCTTCGCGACGATTTTGAATCGGTTTGTTCCGCCAGTGATCTAAAGGAAAGGCGTCGATACTATCGTACGTCTCCGCATAGAGTGATGATCGAAGCTGGGCCAGAATGTTGAGCTTCACTTGAGCGCGGCGCTCGCGCAGCGCCTCGATGTCGATCGTCGCCTGAGCGACTCCCTCGCCCGGCCCGTTCACCACGGTGACAACCCGTCCCTCGAAACTCACAATCTCCGAGTGGCCGTGCGAACGAAAGACGGGCGAAATTTCTCCCTCCCGACGCTCTTGAAATATCGGATACGGCGAATCGGCGAAATCTTTTTCCCCGACGGGACCCACATAGGCTCCATGATTAACCGAGATGATATAGGCACAATTTTCGTAAGCGCGAGTCCGGCGCGAACACTCCCAGGCATCACGGTGCGGTCCATAAGGCTCGCCCGTGGGATAAATCAAAACTTCAGCGCCTCTAAGCGCCAGCGCGCGCGCTACCTCGGGAAAATTCATATCGTAACAGAGAAGACAGCCGAGCTTGCCGATGGGTGTTTCCACTACCGGGAACAGACCATCCTCCCCGTACTTTCCCACATAATCGGCGTGGCATCCGGACGGCGTAGAGTAGGTCGTATGTCCTTGAACGTCGGCGCCGTTGTGCTTCCGATACCGGAGTATCACGTCACCGCTGGGCTCTATAATGAAAGCGCTGTTGAACCAGCGGTTGGGCCATTCAGGGTCGTATTCCATGGTGCCGCCGGCGATGTACATCTTAAACTGTTGCGCCGCCTTCCCCAGAGCGTCGGTCTCGGGACCGGGAATGCGAACGCCCACCTTGGTCCATTGCTCGATGGTGCGGTGCAGATGATCCGCGCCTGTAAGATAGAATTCAGGCAACACGACCAGCTTCGGCTGACCGAAGCGAATCGATGCGTATTCCATCAGCGAGATGCTGCGATACAGATTCTCACGTATCGTTTCATCCCTAGTTGCAGGATCCCGCACCTGTCGTATGCTCGTCTGAATGCACGCGACATTATATGGTTCAATCATGTTTTCTCCTTTTAGATGAAGCAATCGATAATCCGATTCCCGAGATCAGCACGAGTATATAGGGCGATAAGTAATCCTCACCTTGCGCAGAGGTGTGA
>JAICEJ010000580.1 GCA_025924215.1 Candidatus Binatia bacterium | reverse complement strand
TTCTATAGGGTTTAGCCGACTTTCAATAACCGGTCATGTCGCAATGCAGCGCCTTCCCTATGCCGTTTAGAAAATTTCAGACCCTCGTCCAGGAGCCGGGCGCGCGACATAATCTCGCGAAGACGAAGGAAAGGGATAAGGAGGCGCGACGCGCACCCTGCACCCAGAAACTGCAGTAGCTGTGTCGACGGGTGAACCGCCTGTCTCGAAAGTGAAACTACAGAGGTAAAAGAGTTCAGTTTTCTTGGCGCAGATCTATTTTCGAACCTGCAGCTACTAGAGCTTGCAAATCCCGCCAGCCATCCCCGACGCAATAACCTGGCGTCACCGCGTTGGCACGCTCCTTAAGATTATCGACGTGTCAATACGCTCCGAATACTTGCGCCATCGGGCACTAAACAGGACGGAGATTCTCTTCTTGCGGCATTCCATTGCTTTATAGTATGACCTCCCTATTCTGATAAAATTCACGATAGTCTCGCATCCTAATCGAGGCGCCAATGCAACCTGTTCAATTATTCTGCTGGCATTTCATGGCTTATCCGTATCTGGCCGAAAATTTTGACCAGATTCACGAAACCGGCTGGGTCACGGTCCCCAACAGCCTCTGGGATAACAAAAAAGCGCGCGGGTTATACCAGGAGTATATCGACCAGCTGGCTTATGCGGACGAACTCGGTTTTGACGGTATGGTGCTTAATGAGCACCATCAAAATATTTACGGCCTGATGCCTTCGCCCAACATCATCGCCGCTGCCCTCACCCAAAGATCCACCCGCGGCAAGATCGTCGTGCTCGGCAATCTACTGCCGCTGCACATGAACCCGCTTCGAGTCGCCGAGGAGTACGCCATGCTCGATCAGATGAGCAACGGCCGGCTGATTGCAGGTTTTGCGCCGGGCGGCGGCCCCGAAACTTTTAACTACGACATACCGTCGGCCAATACCCGGGAGAAATTCTGGGAAGCGGCGGATCTGATCGTGCGTTCCTGGACCGAAGATGGTCCGTTTGCCCATGAGGGACGGTACTTTCCACTTCGTTATGTAAACCCCTGGCCCAAGCCGCTGCAAACACCCTTTCCTCCGATATGGATACCGGGCTCGCGCAGCCCATCGACTATGACCGAGGTGGCCAAGCGCGGCTACTGTTACTTCCTTTCATCGCGCAGTCATGGTGGCGAAACCCATCGCGCCCAGCAAGAGTTTGCCGCCGTGTTGGAAAAACATGGGGATCGGTATCAACCATTCCGCTTCGGCATACTGATGTCCGCATACGTAGCGGAAAGCGATCGGCAAGCACGAGAGGAATGTGAAGAAGGCGTTTGGTATTTCTTGAAGAACTGTTTGAAGGGTCACTTGCGGCGGGAAGGACGACAGCTCACTTTTGGCCCGGGTGTTCCCTATATCCCGGCGCCAGCCTGGAAAGAGTATCTCAAAGATTACAAGCCCGGTCGCAAGCTTTTGGGTGACGTAGAAAACTGGGACGAGCTTGAAGCTTCACAATCGATCATCGTCGGCAGTCCCGAGACCGTATATCGGCGTATCTGGAACCTCATCGAACGAGCCAAGGTGGGAAACCTGTTGATCCAATTTCACATCGGCAACATGTCCAAGGAACTCGCGTTAAAGAGCATGACCAGGTTCGCTGAACAAGTCGCGCCGCGACTGCGCGAGCATTCATTGCCCTTTTTCGAGCGGGAATATCCAGGCGTTAACATCAAACAGCCAAAGGAAGCGCATTTGTGAGCGGCCGCTTTCTGGATCTCAAACAAAGCAAGGTTTGGCTCTTGGAGAACGGCCGTGGCGCTCCGCTGCTCTACCTGCACGGCTTCGTCGATGTCCACTCCGTTAAAGATAGCTGGATGCCCTTCCACGATAGTCTCGCTGCAAGGGCTCGGGTCATTGCGCCGGCGCATCCCGGATGCTCGCAAAGTGACGAAAATAAAGATGTCGAAGCCATCGAAGATGTGGTCTTTCACTATCTGGAGTTTCTGGATGCATTGAACCTTCCGCAATTTGACCTGGTTGGCAGCTGTGTCGGCGGCTGGATTGCAGCAGAACTTGCGGCGCGCCACCCGGAAAAGATTCGCAAGATGGTTTTGATCGGGGCCGCAGGACTGTTCGTTCAAGGGGCATTGATCGGTGATGTCTTCATGATGGCTCAGCCGGAGCGCGGCTCCAGTTACGCAGGGCTGCGCCAGATGCTTTTCTCGCGTCACGATCACCCAAAAGCGTTGGGCCTTTTTCCCGATGGCATGGGTGAGATTGAAGACGAGCTGCGTCGCTATCAGATGCTGCGCTTCGGCTCGCGTATCGGCTTCAAACCGCCCTACTTCTATAATCGGCCGTTGCGCAACCGCCTACATCGGATCACTGCGCCCGCCCTAGTGATCTGGGGGGAACACGACCGCATGGTGCCGTTGTCGCATGGCGAGACTTACGCCGAGTCAATGCCGCAAGCACAGCCGCTCAAGGTAATTCCCAACGCAGGCCACAGCGTGCACGTCGAAGAGCCCGAGTTAATGGCACAAATCGTTTCAGATTTTTTGGCAAGCTAATCAGAGAAGCCCAACTGAAGACAGACCGCACCACAGGTCGCATTGGGAGGTTTATGAAAAATAATGTCGTTCTCATTACCGGTGGTGCCAAAGGCATCGGTCGCCACGCGGCACTGACGTTAGCCCAAGCTGGCGCCAAGTTGGCGCTGGCCGACACCGATGTCCAACGCTTGCACAAGACGATCGCCGAAATCAAAAGTCGCGGCGGGGACGCAGTTGCCATTCCCACTGACGTGCGCGATGAAAAAGACGTGCGGCATATGGTGTATGAAGTTTTCGACCGGTTCGGCCGCATCGACGCATTGATCAACGACGCCGGCATCGTGCCGCATTTCAACTGGGGCATTCCGCGTTGGCCGCGCGCCCGCTTCATGAGCAAGGATTTCTGGGACAGCGTCATCGAAACCAATTTGGGCGGCACCTTTCTTTGTACCAAGTACGTTGTCCCCTTTATGGAAGAGTGCCGTTCCGGCAACATCGTCAATCTTTGGGGCGGCGGCAGAGCCGAAAACCACGGCGCCGCGCCATACGTCGTTAGCAAAGACGCCATCCGCACATTTACACGCTTTATCGCCGAAGAAGAGCGCGAGTGGAACGTCTGCGTGGTTGCCTTCAGCCCCAAACAAGCCATCGCCACCGAGGATGCTCCCGAAGAAGCGCGCAAGCGTTTACCGGGTCCCGAGATTTTGGGAAACGGCTTTGTGCTGGCCGC
>JAICEJ010000579.1 GCA_025924215.1 Candidatus Binatia bacterium | reverse complement strand
CGCAAGCTCATGGCCATGAACGGCGTTATCGAGTCCGACTTCAAACTTAAAGAACTCGTCGGCACGCCGGCGCGGTCGGAATGCCTGCGCAAAGGCGAATGCGATGCCGTACCGCTAGGTCAGCCCGAAGATCTGCTGCTGATGGGACAGGGCTATCGGCGTTTGGGTGTTTCGACTGATGCCATGCCCAATTTTCAGTTCATCGTCAGCGCGGCAAGAAAGTCGTGGGCGGAAAACAATAAGGACGCGCTGGTTCGCTATGTGCGCGGTCTCGGCGCCTCGTTTCGCTTCATGCGGGATCCGGCTAACCGCGAGGAAGTCATCAAAATGGTCGTCGACACGACGGGTTCGAGCGAAGCGATCGCGCGCCAAATATTGTCGCTTTACTTCGACCCGGACCGCGGCGTCGTGCCCAAACAGGCGGAAATCGATATGAAAGGCTTCACTCAGGTGATTCAAATAATGGCGGAAGCCGGCGAGGTGAAACCGCCGCTGCCCTCTGCAGAACGGTTCGTCGACCTCCAGTATCTGCACGCCGCGGGGCTGATGAAATAGTTAGATAGAAAATCGAATTCCAAGACTCCACAAGACGAGTCAAGGGCACGATGTCAGGAGTTAGTTATTTGAAAACCTTCTCTAGAAAACATCAAGGAGGCGATCAAAGCCGCCAAGCGAAAACAAACCCTGAAACACCTCCCGAAGAAAACCCGTCAAGCTCTCGGCACGCAAGCCGCGAAAGTCAGACAATCACGAAAGTAGCATCAGCATTTGCACCACAGAGCCGCCGCGTTCACAGAGTTCACAGTCAACATTTGTGGTCGGCGGACTCTCCGACTCTATCAGTCGAGGTCATAAGTGGTGAGGTTAATAAGTCAATAACTCAGGCCTGGCCCTATAATTCTAGACTCATGGCTCAAGAGCTTAAAGCTATGATAGTGGTCGCGCATCGAAGCGAAGGCGAGAGAATTTGTCAAAGCAATACCTGACCTTCACGCCCCCATTTTAGTACGGATTTAGCAGGCTGAGGATTGCGGCGGCCGGAGTGAAACTCGGCGGCAATGCAAGACTCATCCCTGATATTGGGTACTCAAGCTGCGCGCGGTGATCATGCCAGATCGGGCAGGCACGCTTCTGTTCGCAGCCGCGTGATCCTACTTGAGCGAAGCGATGTCGATGACGAAGCGATACTTCACATCGCTTTTGAGCAGACGCTCGTACGCTTCGTTGATCTGCTGAGCACGAATCACTTCCACCTCGGAGGTAATATTGTGCGCGGCGCAGAAGTCGAGCATCTCTTGGGTCTCGCGGGTGCCGCCGATGCTGGAACCCGCGATCTGCCGCCGTTTCGGCAGCAAGCCGAAGATCGCTAGGGGCAGCGGCTTTTCCGGCGCGCCGACCATGGTCAGAGTGCCGTCCCGTTTTAACAGTTCGAGATAAACGTTTAGATCGTGCTGCGCCGAAACCGTGTCCAGGATGAAATCAAAGCTCAGCTCGTGCTTTTTCATCTCTGCAGTATTTTTTGAAACCACCACCTCGTGCGCTCCGAGACGCCGCCCGTCGGCGACCTTGCCCGACGAAGTCGTAAAAAGCACGACTTCGGCGCCGAACGCGCTGGCGAATTTTACCCCCATGTGCCCGAGCCCGCCGAGTCCGACGATGCCCACCTTCTGCCCTTTGCCGATTTTCCAATGACGCAAGGGCGAGTAAGTGGTAACGCCGGCGCACAGCAGCGGCGCCGTTTCCGCAAGGTTCAATTTGTCTGAGACGCGCAAGACAAACGCCTCGTCGACGACGATATTCTCCGCATAGCCGCCGTAGGTCACGCCGCCGAGATGTTTGTCTTCGCCGTTATAGGTAAGCGTGGGAAAGCTATCGCAATACTGTTCTTCACCGGCACGGCAGGAGACGCACCTGCGGCACGAGTCCACCATGCAACCGACGGCGGCAAGATCGCCGGCTTTGAACTTCGTCACCGCGCCGCCGGTTTTGACCACGCGGCCGACGATCTCGTGGCCGGGAACACAGGGATAAACCGTCGGCATGGCGCTCTGCCACTCGTTGCGCGCCTGATGTAAATCGGAATGGCACACGCCGCAGTACAAGATGTCGATCTGGATATCCTGCGGTCCGGGGATGCGGCGCCGAATCGTCGACGGCGCCAAACGCGAACTTGGACTCGCAGCCGCATAAGCTTTTACCGTTTGCGATCCAATTGCTTCTTGCTGCGCGCTTTGTGGATTCGCTCCGTTCATATCTCGGTCCCTCCTAATGTTTGAATATTGGACTCCGTCGCTAGGAGTGGCAGACGGTATCGATACCCACAATAGTATAACCTTGGATTCAGATATCTAGAGACTGCCGTTCTTCCGTCGGTTTGGAGCGTCGGCGTCGAGGCCGACGAGCGCGCCGACGGGTCCACAACCCATGGCAACCGAGCTCGCGCGCATGCACCCGTTGCAGCTTCTCAAAACGACCAGTCGAGATCCCGAGATTCACCTGTGCCAGGCTGGCATGAGGTCCACGAAACGATCCGGTCACGGGGCTTTAAAAAAACTATCGATCTCATTCGTGTAGATAGAAGTCGGCGATATCATCATCTTCTACTAAATTATTTCATCAGCACTGCATTGTCGGCACCCGGTGAATCGGCCGCAGGACGAATTCATTTGGGCCCTGACCTACAAAGACAAGGCAACGGTCCAACGATCAGTGACCCCTTCTCGTTTCTCGTGCTTGCGTTTGCTTCGCGGGTTCGAATAGTATCGCAACCGGCTATGAAATCCGACCTAGCAGGTTCCTGAAAAGTTGGTTGCAGGCTGCTCAAAAGGATCCACAGGCGAGGCGCGCAAAAATCGACGAGTGGAGGCGTACTTACAGTACGTTGCAACGAGACGATTGCAGCGCAACGAAGCATACGGATCTTTTTCAGCAGCCTGTTAGAGGAGGTGCATATGGCTTCCGGCACATGGCGCGGAATCGTTGGGGTGATAAAGCCCACCTATAGTTCAGGATCATTGGTGGAGTTTATCCGGCTTCTTCCGGAAGGCGTCGGCTGCATCCCGATGTACGCCGGCATCAAGGAACATTCGGAACGCGGTTATCTAAGTGCGATGGAAACCTACCACGCTAAGATGGCCGAGCTGGCGGAGATCGGCGTCGATTTGATGCATCCTGAAGGTGGCCCGCCTTTCATGGTGCGCGGCTATAAGGCGGAGCAAGAAATCGTCGGCGGATGGGAGGCCCAATATAAAGTGCCGATCTTCACCTCT
>JAICEJ010000578.1 GCA_025924215.1 Candidatus Binatia bacterium | reverse complement strand
TTCAAAGAATTGATCAATATTACGGATATGGACTTTGCTTTCCCCAATCCTTCTCTGGTGGCGGTCGGATCGGTCATTAAAAGCCGGCCCGCTGTCATCGACCGCTTCATGCGCGCCTACGCGCGCGGCGTTCAGCGCGCCCGCAGCGATAAAGAGTTGACGTATAAGTCGATGTCCAAGTACACCAAAATCCAGGACCAGACGGTTTTACACAAGGCTTACGAGCTCTACATGGGCAAGGTTCTGGAGAAGGCGCCCTACATCAACATGACCGGGCTGCAGAACGCGCTCGATGATCTGGCGAAAACAGTGCCTGCCGCCAAAACCGTCAAGCCTGAGCAATTTGTCGATCGACGCTTCCTCGAGAATCTCGACAAAAGCGGTCTCATGAAAGAGCTCTATCCATAGGCACGGTGTTTTAAGTCAAGCGACCCAAGGAGCGAAACGTAACCGCAAGGCAGCTTCCCAATACGGCGATGGTTGTGCGATTAGCGATGCGGACGCTCGCCAGTGCGCGTAGTCCTGCGACAAGCGCTGGCGAGCACACCGGAAATCCAGCGCCGGCGGCGAAATAACATCGCATAGGATGGAGAACATTTTGTGAGTTCATCTGAGCAGAACCTGAAACAATTGTGGGACGAAGTGGTCGACCTGGCGAATCGTCAGTACGAATCGGCGCCGTTCAAACGTCTTTTGAGCCTGAAATTTTCCCGCGAGCGCGCCCAGCAGTACTCGATTCAGATGGCGTACTACGTCGGCAATCGACGCGACTGCTGGGCCTTCGTCCAGGGCTCGTCGCCCCTGGACGTGAAGCAACTTATCTGGGAGCATGAACGAGATGAATTGATCGGCAACGAGAGTGAAGGCAAGCAGGATCATATTACTTTAGCGGTTAAAGAAGGCGAAGTATTGGGATTAACGGCCAAGGCTTTTGATCAAACCGGGTGCATTGAAGGCGGCGTAGTTTGCTTCAGCGCATGGATAAGATTGGCGCAACGGCCGTGGCTCGAAGCCATTGCCGCCTCGGCCATTTTAGAAGTTCGCAATTCGGCGGAATTGATCAAGGGCGGCTCTTTGTCGCGCCGTATTGGCGGCATCTTCGAGCGGGATTTGGGAATTCCGCTCAGAAAACAAATAAATAACGCCGAGCATGTGGTCATGGACGTCGAACATGCGCACCTGCTGATGAAAGTGGCGCGCAAATACGCCACAACCGAAGCGGACCGACAGGCGATCATCAACGGCGCCAGAGAGAGTCTGCTGATCGATCGAGTCTATCGTAATCACCTCGCAGAACTGCTGGAAGCTTTGCCTTGAGTTTTTTCAACGATATTGGAGGATCGATGACTATCGTCGATGAATTGCTCGACACATTGGATAAAATGGCCAATGATCAGTTCGAATCGCAGGAGTTCCATAGCTTTTTTTCCGTGCCTCTCAACATCAATCGCGCGCGCTTCTACGTCATTCAAAACGCGCTGTACACGAGCAATCGCCGCGACTGCTGGGCGTACGTGCAGGGTTCCGCGCCTCTGGAAGTGAAAAGAGTCATCTGGGAGCATGAGAGTGATGAACTGATCAACGATCCCCGCGCCGGCATGGATCACTACTCTCTCACGGTTAAGCAGGGTGAGGTCATCGGACTCAAACCGGAGGATTTCGAGCGGGCCGAGATCCCGCCGATGGTGCGATCTTGTTTTTATGCCTGGCACCACATTGCTCTTCGGGGTCATTGGCTCACGGCTTACACTGCTTCCCATATGCTGGAGCGCAGAAATAATGGAAAAATCGTCAAGGGCGGCGGGATGTCTTTTCGGGTCGGCAAAAAATTCGAGAACGAGTTGGGCATCACTTTAAAAAAGATGATTTCCCTCGATGTGCACGTGGTTGCCGACACGGAGCATTCGGAGAATATTTCGGAAATGTTCGAGCGCTATGTCAAAACTCCAGAGGATCATCAGTTGGTTTTGCAAGGAGCGCGCGATTCAATGGCTATCGATCGCGCTTATCGTGGCGCGCTGGGCTATTACATGGAGCGGATCGCTTGAGTAGTTCGCCGACGTAACGTTAGGCAGGAGGAGACAGTAGATGAAAAATCTAAACGAGGTTTCGGCTTTTTCCGAAAAGAGTCCTTATGAGATTTATCAGGATTGGGAAGAGATCCCGGTGCACAAAGGATTTATTGTCGACGATCTCCTGTCGCTTCAATTAGGCGACTGGCAGCGCACGGGCGGTAAAGCCGCGTTCGTCAATCAAGACGGCGCCGGCGGGATGTGCGACGCGGTCGTTGAGGAGATTGCGCCGGGTAAACAGCTCAAGCCGCAGCGCCACATGTTCGAGAAGGCGGTTTTTATCCTGCAAGGGCAGGGCGCAACGACGATCTGGAATGAAGGCGGCAAAAAACACACACTCGAGTGGCAAAGAGGCAGCCTGTTTTCGACTCCGCTGAATACCTGGCACCAGCATTTCAATGCGCAGGGCAACGAGCCGGTGCGGATGATATCGCTGACCGATTCTCCGGTGGTTATCAACCGCTACCGCAATCTCGACTATGTCTTCAATAATCCTTTTGTCTTCACCGACCGGTACAGCGGCGGCGCTGATGACTGGGGTAAGGGCGGCCGCTACCTGCCGGAGGTTAAAAGAGGCCGGATATGGGAGTCGAACTTTATCGCCGACCTGTGGGGCTTCGAACCCAAGGATTACAAAGAACGGGGCGGCGATAACCGCACGACCCTCTTCGAATTTGTCGACAACACCATGAGCGCGCACCTATCAGAGTTCCCAGTCGGCAAGTATAAAAAGGCGCATCGTCATGGCGCGGGAGCGCACATCGTTATGCTGACAGGCTCCGGCTATTCGTATCTCTGGGAGGAGGGACGGTACCCAAGCAAGAAGCGCGTGGAGTGGGGCCGCATGAGTATGTTCACGCCGCCGATGCAGTGGTGGCACCAGCATTTCAATCCCGGAGCGGAGCCGGCCCGCTACCTGGCGCTTAAGCCGTGGGGGTTTAAATTCAAAGTCGAAGATTTGAAGGATACCGGTGAGGACGTGAAGAAAGGCGGAGCGCAAATCGAGTATGAGGACCAAGACCCGGCGGTGCATAGAATCTTTGTCGAGGAGTGCGACCGGCGCGGCGCCCAAGCGCGCATGCCGATGTTTGGAACTTAGCCTAGCAGGCTGCTGAAAAAGACCCATATGCTTCGTTGCCGCTCAATCGCCTCGCTGCAACGTACTGGAAGTACGCCTTCGCTCGTCGATTTTTCGCGCGCC
>JAICEJ010000577.1 GCA_025924215.1 Candidatus Binatia bacterium | reverse complement strand
GAGCCGCGAATCGGCTTTGCAATAACGGTCGGTGAGCCAGTTGTTATAGGCCCTGGCAACGACACACGCCCAGTCCGGGTCTTGAATCAGGCCGAACGCCAGGCCCGCCGTCGGGTAAAGAACCGCGGCTTGCAGCCTTGCCTCGTCAGCAAATTTTATCCAAGCTTCGGCTGATGTCGCGCTGACCTTGTCCATACCCTTGACAATGCCGCGCGGCCATCCATCGAGAGAAGGGAAGATGTAAAAAACTCCCGAGCGCTTGTGGCCTCGGTAAGCGCCTTCGAAATACTGCGCCAGCTCGCTGTCGTTTTCCAATACATGCCCGTCGGCATCGATCACGGTAACATTTTTCATTAGTTCGGTTCTCCTTGTCAAAACGGTGAGCTTCAAAGTTCGATGTCAACCCTCGAGTTGAGGGTCTCGGGATGATGATTCTGACGGATTCAGGCTTGGCTTAACATCGGCCATTCCATCGTGTCAACGACAATGAGTGACTCGTGAATCTTTGACCCGCCGTGTTTTATGTATTAAGTAGCCATAGAGATGCTACACGCTCTTTAAAGCCGTAAAAGGCGTATTAGAAATCGGACCAAATACTAGGTAAGGAGAGAGATGCAGTGCGAATCATAGATGCAGATACTCATATCGATGAAACCGACGCGACCTGGGAATATTTCGGCGACGCTGAATTATCCTATAAACCGACGACAACGTATCCGTCGAATCCCGATCCGAAGTTGCCGCCGGCGCGCTACTGGATGATCGATGGCAAACGCCAGGTTCGTTTCATCCGCAGCGATGTCGATTCCGGCACCACCGTGGAGACGCGTGAATTGTTAGACGTCAAAGCCCGGCTCAAGCACATGGACGAGCTGGGGACCGACATCCAGGTCATCTATCCGACCCTTTTCCTAATGGAAGCTTCAGAAAAACCCGAGCTTAACACCGCCATGCGGCGCAGCTATAACCGCTGGTTGGGCGATCGATGCGGTGAATCGGGCGGCAGATTGCGTTGGGTCTGTATGCCGCCGCTGCAGAACATCGAATCCGCTTTGGACGAGATGCGCTGGGCTAAAGAACACGGCGCCTGCGGTGTGTTGAAGAAGGGTGATCGGGAAGGCGGGAAGTACCCGGCCGATCCTTACTTCGAACCCTTCTATGCCGAGGCCGAAAAGCTTGATCTGCCCATCTGCATTCACACAGGCTCGGGTGTTCCGGACTTTTCGCCAGCCCGGGAATTTTCGCACGGTCAATTCCTGCGTACCAAGGGAGCGGCAATCAATGGCGTGCTCGGTCTGATATTGCACAATATCCCAGCTAAGTTTCCCAAGCTACGCATCGGTTGCATCGAAGCCGGTTCAATGTGGGCGCCGTTCGTCGCCTATGATCTACGGCGGCAGCAGGAGAAGCAGAAGGGCCGCACGGTAGTCGGTGTGCTCGGGGTTCCTCAGGTTGAGCTCGCGGAAAACGTGTTCAAGGCCAATCGTGTCTACATCACGTGTCAGGTCGATGAAGATCTTCCTTACATCATCCGATGCGTCGGCGAGGACAACTTGATGGTTGGCTCGGACTATACGCATCGCGATCCGTCAATGGAGCTCGAGTTCCGTAAGATACTTCAGGAGCGCGCCGACAAGGGCGACATTCCGTCATCCGCGGTGCAGAAGATTTTGTATGACAACCCGAAGACGTTTTATGGGTTGTAGAATCCGCCGGCCTCCCGGGGCGTTCTCGGTAGTTTTCGCGACCGTCAACTATGTTAACGCGGTTATTTCAATATTCGAAAGGAGCGGCGAAGCATGATCGTATTGAGCCCCGAGGGAAAGGCACAGACTTCGGTAATGCGAGTGGCTGCATTGCCTCGATTTCTGGATCTCCACGGTAAGATTGTTGGCTTGTTGGATAACAGTAAACCCAATGCGGACAAATTACAGGAACGTCTAGCTGAATTGTTGAAGGAGCGCGTCGGCGTTTCGGGTGTTGTTACTCGCCGCAAGATTACCGCGCAGCAAGGCGCACCCAAGCAATACCTCGATGAGCTGGCGGGTCAGGCGGATTTCGTCCTCAGCGGCCTGGGAGATTGAGGCTCCTGCACGTCGTGGAGTGTCCACGACTCAATCGAACTTCAAAAGCGCGGCAGATTTGCTGTCACCGTGATCACGCATGCCTTTGAAGCATTAGCCAAGTCTGAAAGAGAAGCATTCGGGTCGCCGGATCATCCGCTGCTTATCGTTCGTCATCCGATAGGCACGATCAAGTTGGAGGAAGTTAATAGACAGGCTGAGACGGTCATCGATAAACTAATTGAGATCTTGATCGAGCCCGAGCGGAAGGCGAACGTTGCCTGATCACATCATTTTAGAATTTTCCATTGAGTTTTTTTGGCACGACCATCCGGAGATATCCCGGACCTTGAAATTGGAGTAACCTCATGAATGCTAGCGCGCTGCAGTCCGAAAGATTCGAAGTCGACGACGAACTCTGGGCGGCGCAAACTTACTTCGAGGAAAAGGGCTGGACCGATGGTTTGCCGATTGTACCGCCGACGGAAGAGCGCGTCTTGCAAATGCTTGCTGCGACACAACGAGATCCTCAGGAGGTGATCGGCGTTGTTCCACCAAGGTGGGCGCCAGCGACGGTTGAGAAGATTGCGATCAACGCAGTGATGGCAGGGTGCAAGCCCGAATATATGACCCTCTTGATCGCGGCCGTGGAAGCACTCACCGACCCCAAGTTGAATCTGTATGCTTTGCAAGCCACCACAGGCGGGCCCGCGGTGATGATTATTGTTAACGGTCCGATCCGCAATCGACTCAACATCAACGGCGGTTCGAATGCATTAGGCGAAGGATGGCGCGCCAATGCCACCATCGGACGCTGTGTGCGTCTGATTCAACGCAATATCGGCGGTTCGTATCCGGGCACTACTTGCAAGGCGACCCTGGGCTGGCCGGGTAAATATTCGATGTGCATTGGTGAAAACGAAGAGGCAAGCCCATGGGCACCGCTCCACGTCGAACGCGGTTTCAAAGCCGACCAAAGCACGGTAACGGCAATCAGCGCCGATGCTTCGGTGCGCGCCTCGGATCTGGACAGCACCAAAGCGGAAGGCGTGTTAATTAATTTCGCCCAAAAAATGGACGGTCCTTCGGGGCCCGAGGCGATTATGGTTATCTGCCCGGAGCATGCCAAGATCATTGCCGATGACGGTTTTAGCAAGAAAGACGTACAGAACTTTATCTGGCAGCGGGCGGCGTACAGGATGAAAGAATT
>JAICEJ010000576.1 GCA_025924215.1 Candidatus Binatia bacterium | reverse complement strand
TGCCGGATCGTACTCGTAAACGGTATTGACGAATCCCGCCTTGTCCGGTTCGCTGCTTTCGGTCGTCTGCCCGCCAATGACATAGATCTTGCCGTTCACTGCAGCGGGCATGATGTGATTAAGCGCTTGGGGCAACGGCGCAATGATCTGCCATTTGTCGGTCTTTGAATCGTAGACTTGGACTTCCGCGACGGTTTTACGATCCGCCGGATAGCCACCCATTACGTAAATCTTGCCGTCTACTTCGGCGACACCGAACTCGGAGTTGGTGCGCGGCAACGGGGTCTTGACACTCCAGCCGCTCGTGCGCGCCGCACTACCCTGCGTTTCCGCCGCGAACGATGTGGCGGTGAAAAATCCAAACCACAGGACTAGCGCGTTCACGATTGCTCGATCAATGCTCATCTAAGCTCCGCTGTTGTTCGTCATCCCGACACTGATAGGGTTGAAACGTGACGTTTACTTGGCCAACGGGTCAGGGCGCAGCTGGAAGTGCACCGCTAACGGCTTCGAACCTTTGCCGTTCTCCATTAGCCATGGCGTGCGGTCGCCGCTCGAGCTCCACAAGCCACGCCCTTTCCAACCGGCTTTAGGATCATCGATACGTCCGTCGAATCCTTTTGCGTAAAACCCCATCGGATACGGCACGGTTAACAGGATCATCTTGCCGTCCTTCATCGCCACCAAACCGTGCTGCAAATTGGCGGTGGACATCGGCACGTCTTCGCCGAGCCCAAAGGTGTTGTGCTGATCGACCCAGGAGTAGTAGCTCGACTCCGCGCTGTTGTCGCCGATGCCCTGAAAGCCAGGGCCAGGATACTTGTAGAATGACCAGCCTTCGGGGCAGTGATCGCCGGTCGCTTTCGGACCATTGAGAGGTCCTTTGCACTTGCTGCGGTCGAAACTGCCAAGATGACCGCTTGCGAGCGACGCCCAAACCACACCTTTCTTGTCGATATCGGCTCCCCGAATGCCGAAGCCAGGCAAAGGGACATTATAGATTTCCGTGAGCGCGGTCTCGGATGGATTGGACCCGGGCGCAACCCGCACCACCGCTCCGGGGAAGCTCCGGAAGGCGCCCCAGACAGAGCCATCCGCCGGGTTGGGCATGACGGCATAGAAGCCAGCGACAATCCGCTTATCTTTCGTCGGGTCGACGGGTTGATTAGGCTCGACATACTCGTCGCGCTTGCCATTGCCGTTGGTGTCGAGGATCATCGGTGTCCACCCCTGCGCTTTGGCGGCATCGCCGGTCTGATCGAATATCTTCATGTCGAGCCAACCTACAACCGGGCCACCGCCGCTGGTCCACAGCCTGTCATTGGCATCAAATTGCAAATGATGCGTCCCGAAGCACGTGTCGATAAACGTGTACTTCATGGTCTTGGGGTCAAGCATGGAGAGGTGACGGTTCGCGCGCTCGGTGGGAAATGCTTTGGCCGAAGGGTGGTCAGAGCCCTTCTTACAAAACGCCGGATTGTTGGGGCCACGAACCGACGCCGCGAACCACACTCGTCCGTTACGGTCGAACATACCGTTGTGATTGTTAGCCTTGCTCTTCCATACCTGTTCGTTGCCCCAATAAGGTGATGGCTGCATCGGTTTATCTTCCGTCGCAGGGGGTGTATCCGGATCGCGTACGGGCGCCGGGAAGTTTTTGGTCGTGTGCGTTTTCGGATCAAGGATAGGGATAACGTCGACGCTAAGCTCGGTGGAGCCGTACACTGGCCCGTAGGCATTCACGGTTGGGAAACGACGATCGGAAGCGATCAGGTCGTGCAGGTAATGCTTGTCATCGAGCCAATCCCAGGTGGTGACGACGATGTTGCGCTCGACGCCTTGAGGCCGCTGCGGTTTAGCGTGCGGCAGCTCGCCCTTAGCGATGCGGTCCGTCCAGTCGGCGAGATAAGGAAAAATGGCGCCGCCCAGTTCTTTAACGGCATCGCGAAACATCGTGTGGCCGCCCTGTCCCGACTGGACTCGTCGAAACCACGCCTCTTGGGAGTTGGCGAACTTGCCCAGAGGAAACGGCACATCTGCAGGAAACGTGCGCATCGAGCGCTGGCCGATCGAATGGCAATTGGCGCAGCCGTTGCTCTTTATCAAGTTTAAGTATTCATTCTGTGTCAGTTTCGCTGGAATCTTGCCTTTGCCGCCGAACTCGCCTTTGTCGGGAACTTTCATCATCGAATACCAATAGACCGAGGGATAATATTGCGCCGCGGCGGCTTCATTCGGCGCGACCACTGCACTTAAGTTCACTATGTTACCCGGGGCTGCTTTGACTTTCTCTGAGTCGACCAGGCCGTAGCCGCGCACCCACAGGTTGTAATTGGCCTTAGGTAGATCGGGAACCACGTATCGGCCCTGATCATCGGTGACCACCATCCGTGCAAATCGAGTGGGAAGATCGTTGGTTTCGGCAATGACCCAGACACCGGCCTCCGGCCCCTTTGCGCTCGTGACTGCACCCCCGATATCGTCCTTATCGATTCGAACCGCGCTTGCTTCGTCGCTCATTCGGGCTGCACAAGCAGCGATAACGACGGCGATGATTACTGCCAATATGTTCAGGCAAAGACTTTGTTTACTTCTCATCCAGCGGCTCCTTTCAATTTCACCAAGCATCAAAATACTAATCCAGCAGATCTGCGAACGCCTTTGAACCACCCATGCTCGCCATCGAACAAATCAAGTCTAAGCGTTCTCAGCATTGTCGTCGGAGATTATCGAAGAACAAACTCGGGTGTCAACTGGAAACACCTGTGTGTGGTAGTTCAGGAAAATATCACGCTGACTTGTTCAGCGACTCTGACAATGTGGGGTAAGATCTTCTTGAGACGGAGACGGGATGAGCGAAGACAAATCACACTGAAGTCAGAGAGCATGAGACCGATTGCATCTGCCAACCGCTTGGCGCCGGCCGCGGCGCCACATTAGCGTCGGGCTCCGATATCGAAGCAGCACGGAACGCGCCGAGCAGATTTGCTGTCGCGGCAATAAAACTGGACGGATTAAGGGTGGATTGTCAATATCGCCGGCATAGAGCTTGCGGGCGCGCCACGCCCGAGGACCCTGAATGGGCTCTCGCCACCTGCTGACAATAAAGTGGATTAGAACCGGGAATTTTTGCGCTCTGGCAGACCTTGACTAGTCCCCTATCGCGATTAAATTTCAATCAGAAATTAACGATGACAAAAGGAGGAATTAGGTATGTTCGGTGAACTGATGAGATTTAATCCGTCGGAGGAACTGTCAAATTGGCACCGTGATATTG
>JAICEJ010000575.1 GCA_025924215.1 Candidatus Binatia bacterium | reverse complement strand
CGAGGCGAGCGTACAGCGCGCCGGACACAAAGGTGAGCAACGCGGTGGCCGCGCCGATGCCGACGGTACCGTAGATCGCCTGCGCCGTACCCTCGAGACCTTGCGGCACGATGCGGGAAATTAGACGCATGCAAGCGAGATGCAGCAGCGCGAAAGTGATGCCGTGCAGCGGCTGTACTAATCCAAGCGCAATCACGTCGGTTGTCTGCGCCACCACCGCCCAACGCAGCATGCCAGCCAGTGCGGCCGTGGCCAGCGCGCCGGCGGGGGTCAGCCGCTTGACAAGCGCCGGGCCGACAACGAAGAATACGAACACCTCTGCCGCCACCGACTCTGACCAGAGTATGCTGGCGGTAGCCGGGCTGATGCCTGCGGCACTCCATCGGATCACGGCGAAGGCATCGTGCATGGCGTGGCTGCCGAGGATCATCGCTGCCACGATCACAAGATTCCGAAACTGCGCAATCCCGAGCAGAACACGAACGCCGCCCGCCGGTGATCGCACGACGTCGGCTGTGCGATGGTGAATCAGTTCCGGCACCAGGATTCCGGCGCAAGCTGCCATGCCGAGCAGCAAGGCCTGCAGCCAGATAATTATGTCGAGACCGAATGCGCTCACCGCCTGCCCGGACAGCAAAGTGCCGATGATAAAGGCAGCGGAGCCGGTCCCGCGGACCCATCCATACTCGAATCCACGCCGACCGCTGCTCGCCGGCGGAGTGGCAGCTCCTAGGGCCAATGCGTCCGCCAAGATTGTAATCGGCGCCAGCGATGCGGCATGCAGCAGGCCTACCCCAAGCAGAATCCATATTTCATGGGCCGCGAGATAGCCCAAAGTCGCTGAGGCGGCCAGCGCGGTGCATATGACAAGCACCACGCGGAGAGCCTGGATTAGATCGCCGATCCGGCCTGCCAGGGGCGCCGTGAGCAACCGGACGGCGGTGCCGGCGCCGAGCACGAGACCAAGCTGCTCGGGCGGCAAGCCTCGCGCGCTCAGGAAAGAAGGTAGGAAGGGAGAAGCTACGCCGAACGCGGCATACATAGCGCCATAGAGCAGGATGAATCTTGTTAGCGGGTTTGAGCGCAGGGAATCCAACATGGCTCTACCGCAAAGCTTAGCAGATTTCTTCGTCCGGGCAGCGATGCACGAATTGCCATTATTGACAGAACGCTCGGCGGTGATTATCTTCCGTGCGCGAGATCTAATAAAGGATAAGGAGGGTTTCGGAAAGTGCTCATCGCGAACATCCTGCTAGCAGTCGCGCTGAGCTTGCTTTTCATCTTGCTCACGATTTCAGTAATAGCGTTACTCGTCGCTTTTGCGAACCACGCCCTCTGCTTGTTGTTGTCTGCTGCAGCTAGATTGAACACTTTTAAACCTAATCCCGCTCTCCGGAAATGGCTTCTAAGCGATGCCGTGATACTACAAGAACCTAAGCCCGCCGAAAAAGTCGCGCCCTGAGCAGTGCCGGCCGCGGTCGGGTTTAGCTGGACGGTCATGTTTGTGCGTAAGACCTGAGCTTCGTCGTTTATCTTCAGAACACGCAGCGATCTAAAGGCCTATCCCAGAGTTAGATTTTTGTGACGCAACGAGCTAATTCAATACTTGAATTGGCCCGTTCCCTTATCTTCCGTCGTCCCCATCTGGGCTAATCGGATCGGTTGAGTGAAACGCTACCTGCCTCGCCTGTCTTGTTCGTCTAACCTTCCCTCCGTTCTGCTTTGATCATGTTCCTCATCACGTTCGAACAAATCTTTTTTCGACTGTTCGGCCGACCCGTGTGCTTGCTGATCTTCTTTGGCGCGGTGATTATAAAACTGAAAAAGAACCAGCGCGCCCACGGTCACTGCTAGCGCACCGCCGTACTGCAGTATCTCCAATGGCTGCTTTCCACTAATGAATTCCTCCAGAAATCTCACCGCCAGGATCACGACTACGACGCTAATAACTTTGGTTTCCAGGTCGTTAAGAGTTTCCACGCCCAACGAGGTTGCAATGTTCAGCGGTGCAATGAACAGGCTGTAAAGTCCGACACCGATTAAGTAAAAAAAGACCGCCTTCAGCATGAGGCTGACGATCTCCAGAAATTCTACGGTTAAATCCGTGGCTTCGAGCCGGCCGTGAAGCAAAGCCGCCCATGCCTCCCAGATGCCGATGATCGCCAAAATCGTTCCCAGCAGAAATAGTGAGAGCGCGACCAGGAGCACGGCGATGACCGCCAACAGCACAACATATCGCGTGCGCCCAATGACACGTCCCAAAGGCTCCATTCGATCACTGAACTCTTTATCGGTGCGCGTCATTGTTGATCATGTGTCACTAGTAACTGGTGCGTTAACGTATCGAAATGAGCCGGGCTCGGCCTTTGAAGCGTACTACTCAACGATGTGCAAGAAAGCTGTGCAAAAGAGGCTGGTAACAGGCCGGTCGGGAACGCTCTTCCCCGAACCGGCGCTTCAATTTCGAGCAACTTAAGTTCCACGGGGACGATCATAAATTGAGCAGCTTCGCCGGCCGATCTTGTCTTTTGCCGAATGCCAGGAAAGTGCGCTGACTCGAAGTGACTATTTACCTCCAATTGCCTGGATGTAGGAACGGTCGATCAGCTCATCGAGGGAGATCTTTCTCTTGATCCGACCAGTCGCGGCTTCCTCTGCGATAACCTGAGGAATCACCTTCTCGGCGATCTGGCCGTTGATTGGGAACGAATCGCGGTATTCGTCATACCCTGCCGGAGCGTAGGCAGGATCCATTTTTACGTACTTCTGCATGATCTTTACTGAATCGGTTTTGTTATCGCGCGTGTATTTCACGCCCTTCTGGTACGCCTGGAGAAACTTGGTGACCTGGTCTTTTTCTGTTTTAAGCCAAGACTCCCGCGCGGCAAAAGTCTCGTAGGGCCATTCTGGAAACACCTCCTTGAGATCAAGCAACTTGGTGTAACCTTGTGATTTGGCGATTTCGGTCACGGGGAACCAGACAATCGAGGCATCCACCGCCTTGGCCGTCAATGCCGCATAACGCGCCGGCGTGCTGCCGATCTGCAGGATGGTCACGTCTTTGGAATCGAGGTTGAAATGCTGCAAAGTCGCCCGGGTCAGATAATCGGTCAGAGACCCGAAACGACTGATGGCGAAGCGCTTGCCTTTGGCCGCCTTCATCGATTTAAAATCGGGCTGTGAATAAAGCTGGAACGGCATAAGATTACAAATTCCCCAAAAGTTTTTGATATCCATGCCCGCAGCGCGACCGCCGATCGTCTCGACGAAAGCGCTGCCCATGATCTGGATGTCG
>JAICEJ010000574.1 GCA_025924215.1 Candidatus Binatia bacterium | reverse complement strand
CGGAGAATCCCGGGCCGGAACGGCGTCTTTTGCTCAGTGAACTCGACGATCAAATTACCGATGTTCTAAGACAAATTCCCGAAGAGTTCCGCACGCCGATTGTTTTGGTCGATGTCGGCGATTTTTCATACGAGGAAGCTGCTGCGATACTATCATGCCCCATAGGTACCGTTCGCTCGCGGCTCTCTCGAGGAAGGAAGCTAATGCGAAAGTTCCTAACCCCATACATTGTTGGGGAACAAGAAAAACTCAAATGAAGATGAACTGCGACGAAGCACAGGAACTGATTACCGCGCTGGTCGATCAAGAACTGCATCAGGCAGAGCGATCCGCGCTCGAAGCGCATCTTGAGGAATGCTCCGGCTGCCGGCTGGCATTTGAAGACGAGCTTGCTCTCAAGCGGAAGATCCGCCAGGCGGGAGAGCGCATGTATGCCCCTGCGCTTTTGCGTAGTAGGATCCTTTCGGACCGGCGAATATTTCCTGAGAACAGAGGATTGGCGCGGCGATGGTTAGAAAACCTATGGTTCCGCTCTCCTCTTTACCAGGCCGGGTTGGCGCTAGCTTTTCTGGTGCTACTGATTCTTCCGACCTACTATTTATCCAATCGGATCTCTCAGCCTGTCACCTTGGCTGCTTTCGAAACTTACGATTTGTTCACGCAGGGCAAACTGCCGCTGGAGCGGACGTCAAGCGATGAAATCGTTAGACGACTGACTCAAGCGGTCGATGGACACTTCCATCCGATGGGATACGATCTTTCGGCGATGAGTTTGGAACCGGTGGCCGGCGTGGTCCGAGAAATCAGAGGTCGCAAGATCCTTGTGGTCATCTACCAGGGTGAAGGAGGTTCTCTGCTGTGCTACACGTTTCTAGGATCAGAAGCAGATGCCCCGCCAAACGCTGCCAGGTTCTTTGATCCTGATACGAAGATGAATTTCCATGCCTTTTCGCGGGCGGGAATCAATGCAATCCTCCACCGCGAGGGCGAGGTGATATGCATCCTGGCTTCGGAAATGCCCATGGATGAACTTCTGGCTCTGGCGAGATCGAAAGCGAAGCCGAGTTGAACCCGCTGTGGATCTTTGCGAGCCTACCGGCTGATCAACGACAACCAACCTGGATGCCCGCGTTCGCCGGCTGGACAAACCCCCACGGCACAGGCGTCCCGAAAATTCCTCCTAGAGCTGCGCGGAGCGCAAATGCACGTCTATCCTCAGCCATTCAGAAAATCGTGGCCGGAGATTCCCATGGCGTCAGCCATCCGATCGTTGAAATTGTACAGGCAGATCACGTAGACGATGTCCAAAATATCGCGATCGTCGAAACCCTGCGCGCGCAAGGTTTGAATATCCTCCGCGCCGACGCTCGACGGCGCGACGGTCAGCTTGACGGCATAATCCAACATCGCCCGCTCCGCCGCCGGCAAATCCAATTGCGTATAATTTTGCTTGATGCCTTCGACCAGAGGGTCATCGCTCGACTCGGCACGGAGAGCCTCTCCGTGGGCGGTCATTCAATAGCTGCATTTGTTGGTCGCTGATACCACGGTTGCAATCATTTCCCGCTGGCGCCGGGTGATGCGAGATTCGCCGCGCATGATGCCGACGTCGATCTCGCGCCAAGCGGCGAGAACGTCCGGATTCAGGCTTTGTACCTGGCGGATCATCGAGACCTTTCCTCGCGCCGCCGATGGTCCGGCGCCGGATTGATAAACCTCTTTGAGCTTGCCGGTCGCCTCGGCAGGCGGAATTGTTTTGATATAGGGCATCGTCACTCCTCTGACGCAGTTTGAGCGCGCCTCGTGCTTTTCTCAGCCAACAAATGGCGCACGGCTTGAACGATTTCGTAACGGCAGGCGTCACGCTCGGGAATGTCGCGCAGCATAGCGACAATCTTCTCCGCTTCGGCCCGCGAATAGAACAACCCGACGGTGCTGACTTCACCATCGGCGCCGATCTCGTTGACGTAAAGTTTTTCCATAAGAGTTTAATAAGTCTTCGGCGTTTTGTAGCCCACTTGCTTGCGCTCTTTCATGAACGCTTTATAAGTCTCCGGATGCGATTTCACGATGTACGGGCAGACATCGACGCACAGATGACAATACTCGTCACGCAGGCGCGAGTACGGGTAGCATTTCTCCAGATCGATCAGCCAACGTCTGATGCCATGCGTCATCACATGATCCTGTGGGATCGCATCGCCCGGACAGTTTCGTTGGCAGACGTTGCAGTTCATGCAGAAATCTTGAACTCCGAACTCGCGCGGCTGATCTTCTACCAGCGGCAAGTCGGTGGTCACGAATCCTGGCCGAAAGCTTGCGCCGAATTCTTCATTGATCAAACTGCCATGGCGCCCGAGCTCGCCGAATCCCACCTGGTAGAAAATCGGAATCGCCTGCACTTCGCTGGCGCCGTTATGGTGCGCGATCGCGGGATATCCCATCTGGCGTATGTGGGCAGCCAGCGCGGTGGCGATCTCGGTGCACTTCGCGTACGTGCGCATCGCTTCCTCCTCGACCGCGTCCGGCCCATGAACAACTTTTTCGTAGTCTTCGGCTACGCAGCAAGCGATCACGAACTCATGCGCCACCTCCGAGCCGAGATCGATCATATGAGGTTGCAAGCGGCAGACCCCGACCATGTCGGCGCCCAGTTCCTTCGCCTTCTGCTTGATCTGCGCAGTGATCGGCGCCGGATCGTTGACTGTCACTCGCTGCGAATTCACCGGACCATCACGATAGGGCGCTAGTTTAATCCAACTGGCGCGATAAGCTTGAATGACCGGTTTCACTGCCGCAAAGTGGCGTGACTCGGTTGCCCCCGTGGCATGAACCATTTCGGCCAAGACCGGATCGGCCATACCTTGTTCCCGTCTTGGAGTTATTCCGCGCATAAGAGTAAACCTCGCTATTCTGTCGACGATGATTTCTAGTTCGCAGATGCCGTGCGCTCGTTCCGCTATTCAAAGCCGAATCGTTGCTCCTCAGTGCGGCTATCTGCGTCGCGATGAGTCTTCTTCGCGCCGCCCAGCCCGGAAGTACCCGATCGATAAATACCTATGTCAAAACCGACGCGAGCTTCAAGCAGCGGCGAACAGAGGCCGAGATTTTCATGCTCGGAGGAAGCTTATTCCCTCTCCTCTGCAGTACCGATGGTCGAAGTCCGGCGAGCGTGTTCTCGTAAACAGCTTTCACTTCGCCATTCCGACACGCTGAGGCCTATCCAGTTCTTCAAGAAGAGAAAGTTACAGCCGAAGTAAACGAAGCAGATGGTTGCCGTTGAATAACCCGCCTTCGGCGTT
>JAICEJ010000573.1 GCA_025924215.1 Candidatus Binatia bacterium | reverse complement strand
CAGCACCTGCAGGCCGCGAGCGAATTGCAGCAGATCGTTCAAGCTTTTCGCTCGCACTACCCCGCATTGGCGCAGCACGTCATCGTAGATCTTGTCGTTGCCTGCCAGCGCCCCCGTGTGGGAAGCGGCGGCGCGGGCGCCAAGCGCAGTACGCCCGGCTTTGAGCACAACCACAGGCTTCTTTTTCGACACTCGACTAGCCACCTCGGCGAACGAACGGCCATCTTTTAGATCCTCGCAGTGCATCGCGATGACTTGAGTGTTATCGTCCTGTTCGAAATAGATCAGGAGATCGTCTTCATCGAGGTCCGACTTATTGCCGAGGCCGACGATGGCCGATACGCCCATCTTCGTGGAGCGCGAAAATCCGATAATCGACATGCCGACCCCGCCCGACTGCGAGCTGAGCGCGACTTTGCCCTTTACGTCGTAGGGGGTGCAAAAAGTGGCGCAGAGATTTTGCGGCGTATAGTAAAAGCCGTAGATATTCGGGCCCATGACCCGCACGTTGTGCTTGCGCGCTACTCCAAGGAGCTCGTCCTGCAGCGCCTGCTCACCGATCTCGGCAAAACCCGACGGGATCATGACGGCGCCGGGAATTTTCTTTTGCCCGACTTCCTGCATCGCTGCGGCGCAGAATTTGGCCGGAATCGCGAACACCGCCACATCGATTTCCCCGTCCACTTTGAGCACGCTTGGGTACGCCTTGCGCCCCATGATCTCTTGAGCCTTCGGATGAATCGGATAGATCATGCCGCGATAACCGCCGTTGATAAGGTTTTTCATCACCGAGTTACCGATCTTGCCGTCTTCCGCCGAGGCGCCGATCACGGCGACGGAACGGGGATTCATAATGCGCTGCATAGCGGCGAGAATTTCGCTCTGACTGTAGCGCTGCCGGTCTTGCGGCGGGTCGCCGATGATGATGCGGACATCAACCGCGCATGCACCCTTCTCAGTTGCAAAAATCGGATTCAAATCGACTTCGTGGATTTCAGGAATATCATTTACCAGCTTCGATACTTTGTAGATGATATCGGCAAGCGCGGCGCGATCAACGCCCTTACCGCCGCGCACACCACGGAGAACCTCAGCGGCTGCGATAGAATCGAGCATCGACAGCGCCTCGGCCTCGCTCACTGGCGCCATACGAAAGGTGATGTCTTTCATCACTTCGACAAGAACACCGCCCAGACCGAAGCCAATCATTTTGCCGAAGCTTGCATCCGTCACGGCGCCAACCATGACTTCCTGGCCGCCTTTTAGCATTTGCTGGACCTGGACACCCTGTATGCTGACGTCGCTCTTGTACTGCTTGGCATTGTTTACGAGCTGTTCGAATCCAGCCCGGACATCTGCTACGTTCTCCAGCCCGACTACCACACCGCCCGCCTCGGTTTTGTGGAGGATATCGTCCGAGACAATTTTCAGCACCACGGGGAAACCCAACCGTGCGGCTACTTCCGCCGCCTCTGACGGAGTTGTTGCTAGCGCTTGCTTCGGCGTAGAGATTCCGTACGTTTCGCAGAATTGCTGCGCCTCGGGCGCTGTCAGAGCGCGCCGCCCGGCAGCCAGAGCAGAGTTGATAACGGTGCGTAAGCCTTCATCGTTCATCGGAACCTCCGGAACTTCGTTATGCGCTTGTTAAATTAAGCTCAGGCAGTAAAAACTGAGCGTCCTTAGCCAACGGCTGTGTTATTCGTTTCGATTGACTCAGGAGAAATGTGAACGGAAAAAATTCCTCGTTGATTCTACCCTGAGGCCCACCGAAGGCCGCGAAAGGACATCGCAGAGTTTAAGTGAACCACATGGCATGTCCAAGGATGGTGAGGGATTTATCTCGAAGTTCACTTGGCCGATCCCCGATGCGCTTGTAGCAAGCAGCGTTGTCGCCATCGCGCGAGATTAGATCGCGCCTTCGTTTTGGGCCTCTTCGATCTCATCGTCATCCAGACCCAAGACGGATTCCAATATCTCGCCGGTGTGCTCGCCCAACAGGGGCGAACGCTTAACTTCCGTCGGTGAATCCGAGAGCTTGATCGGGTTCCCAACAGTGAGAAATTTGCCGCGCTTGGGATGATTCACTTCGACAACCGTGCCGGTTTCGCGCAAAGACTGCTCCGCGGCAATTTCGCGCATGTCCAGGATCGGCCCGCATGGGATGTCGAACTCGTTGAGGGTGCACATCACTTCCAGTTTATCGAGACTCATTGTCCACTGCTCGATGATCTCAAAACATTTATCGAGTTTCGGTAGGCGCTTCTCCGGTGTCGCCCATTCGGGATCGGTGATCAATTCGGGCCGGCCGCAGAGCTTCATCAGCGGCTCCCAGCCCACCGGCTGGATGATGATGTAGATGTAATCGTTCGGCCCGCCGCCTTTGGTGCGCACCGCCGATCCCGGCTGCCCGCCGCCGGACGCGTTGCCGGCGCGCGGCACGGCGGCGCCGAAAGCCCCGTTCGGGTATTGCGGATATTCCGTCAGCGGTCCCGCCGCAAGTCTCTGCTGGTCGCGCAGCTTGACCCGGCAGAGATTCAATACGGCGTCCTGCATCGCGCAGGTAACGCGTTGTCCTCTGCCGGTCTTCTCACGCTGGAAGAGTGCCGCGAGAATGCCCGCCGCCAGGTGGACACCCGTGCCCGAGTCACCGATCTGCGCGCCGGTAACGAGCGGCGGGCCATCGTCAAAACCGGTGGTGCTGGCTGCGCCACCGGTACACTGAGCGACGTTTTCATAAACTTTGCAGTCTTCGAAGGGGCCGGGGCCAAAGCCCTTCACCGATGCGTAAATGATCCGAGGATTGAGCCCCTGGATGGCTTCCCAGGTAAAGCCTTGACGGTCCAGTGCGCCGGGCGCGAAGTTCTCTACCAGAACATCGCAACGGCGAATGAGCTCGCGAAAGATCTCTTTGCCTTTCTTAGTCTTGGTGTTAAGCGTGATGCTCCGTTTGTTGCAGTTGAGCATCGTGAAATAAAGGCTGTCGACATTCGGCTTGTCGCGCAATTGGCCGCGCGTAATATCGCCGCGGCCGGGCAGTTCGACCTTAATCACGTCGGCGCCGAGCCAGGCCAAGAGTTGCGTGCAAGTCGGTCCGGACTGCACATGGGTCATGTCGAGAATACGGACTCCATCGAGCGCTTTTCCCATCGATTATTCTTCTCCTAGAAAGTTCGATCTCACCACGAAGACCACGAAAGTTTCGGATTTTTAATATTCCGTCTCCGGCTCTTCGTGCCGTTGGTAGTGAGTGTTTTCTTTGTCTTCGCGTACGGCACGCTTTCAGAAACACTCATTTGTACATCGTTTGCGCCTT
>JAICEJ010000572.1 GCA_025924215.1 Candidatus Binatia bacterium | reverse complement strand
TACTTCAGTTGCGGGGTCGACGCCGGCCTCTTTCAAGGCCTCCTCGATAAAAAACTCGACCAGGCCGCCGCCGTCCGCTGAATTTTCGCGCACGCCGATCTTGCCGCCGCGCAGCTTGCTCATGTCGGTGATATGCTTTGAACCGTACCATTTGAGAAACGGCGTGTAGCGCCAGCCGCCGACGATGTAGACGTCAGCGCCTTGTACTCGCTGGAGGATCGCGGATTCGGTGTCCACCGCGGTAGCGATATCGACTCCGTGTTCCTTGATCGCCAATCCCAGAGTTTGGCTTTCCGAAGGGCCGGGCAGGAGGCCGCTGCGCTCGTATTCGTAGCGCGAGAGACCTTCCTGTTTGAAGAAGCCCTGCTCTTCGGCGACATGGATGGCGACCCAGTGGCCGACGTGATAGTTGACATTGGCGATCAGAAGCGGCTGATCCAAAGTGCTCATGACGATTCTCCTTTTCCTAATTCCTTGTTGCCGGTACGGACAAAGCTAAAGTCATAGACGCTCTCCGGCGCGACATCTTTTTCTACGTTCAAAACTTTTCTCTGGAGCGAAACCATTCGTTCCTGAAGAGTTCGGGGGATGGCTCCGTCCTGAGAAAAAAGTTTGACTCCCGTTCTGTAGAGCTCCAGACCGTCGGCCTCGGAAGATTTAGTCGCGTTGGCCAGCCTGGCGGCGACTTCCTTCTCGTTGGCCTTGAGCCAGTAAAACGTCTTGAGAGCGCCGCGGATGAAGCGCCGGACGAAATCAGGTCTTTGAGAGATATTTCTCTCGGTTGCTACCACGCCCGCTGAGACAAACTCGATATGATCGCCGAAGAACAATAATTCCTTGAAGCCCTGCCTCCGCGCGATGATCGTTTCAGGGTGGGTCAACACCGCTCCGTCAACTGCGCCGCTTAACAGGGCAGCCAGTCTGTTGGGCGGCGGCTCGATGGCCCGTAGAGTGACGTCACGCATGGGTTCCATGCCGAATCGCGGCAGCAGCTCGCGCGTCATCTGATCCAGAGCCGCGCCGAAACTCGATACCGCCAACTGTTTGCCCTTCAGATCCTGTATGCCTTTCATGTTTTTCGTCCCTAGAAGAAACCAGGATGGACGCGTGTCGAACGCCATGATGATCTTTAGCGGCGCGCCCCTCATAATGGCGCCTCCACCTTGCCCGAGCATCTGGCTGTAATCGAAGCTGCCACCGATCAAGCCTTGAATCCCTTGGAGCATTCCGGCCATGATCGGTTGCAGCTCAATGCCTTCTTCTCTGTAAAAGCCTTTTTCTTTGCCGACGTGATAGACGAAGCTGGTGATGTTCGGCGTTCCAGCTACGTGGATCTTTGCTTCATCCAGAGCTAACGAGAGTTGGGCGGGAGCCAAGCCAATGGTCAAAAACAAAAGAAAGATACTTCGAGTGTGTCTTGGGTTTGGACTAAACTTCATCAAGTCCTCCGTGGTTGCAAATTACTGGAGTTATCTTTCCGTTGAACCTCTCGATCGCGACGCGTGAGATTGGCCGGCATCGCCAGCCAATCTTTACTGTTTAGTTCAACTTCGGTCAAACAGTTGGCGAGTTTTCGCTTTATCTACTGACGCTTCGATTCGGGCTAGCGCAAAACATCAAGTTCTGTGCGATTGCTTGACCCGGCGGATGAGCGAACTATATAAGACAGAAAAAAACAGCACGGAGTGTGTATGATATCGATTGTAGTTTTCGTCCTTTTGATCTTCAGCGGCACGCCGCAAGCGCTTTCGGCCGAGAGTCAGAAGCTTGATCGAGTTCGCATCGGCTATTCGTCGATTTCCAGCAGTCGGATTGCGCTTTGGGTAACAAGCGAAATGGACTTCTTCAGGAAAAACGGACTCGCCGCGGAAACCATCGTTACGCCGGGAGTGCAGGGCACGCAGGCCCTGATCGCCGGCGAACTTCAGTTTTATCTTGGCGGCGTTGACTCAGCGGCGCTGGCGGCCTCGCGAGGATCCGACTTGGTCGCCTTGGCCACTGCAGAACCCATCGAATACAAGCTGATTACTCAGCCAAATGTCAAAACGGTCAAGGATTTAAGAGGCAAAAAGATCGTTGTCGACCGAGTCGGCGGCACGAGCTACTACATCTCGCTACAGATCCTGGAGAAGGTGGGTTTGAAGAGTGGTGAGGTTGAACTGGTGCAAGTGGGCGGCGGAGGAAATCAAAGAGTGGCGGCCTTCAAGTCCGGGTTGGTCGCCGGCGTTGTTACATCTCCTGATCGGTTCGAACAATTGAAAATTCCCTATTACGTTGTGGCGGACGCGATGGAGTTGGGGATCAAAGTGATGGGTAACTCGTATCTGACGACCCGGAGTTTCCGCGATCAAAACAAGGACGTGGTGCTGCGTACTATGAAAGCGCTGGTGCAAGGCAGGCAATGGGCAAAAGATCCGAAGAATCGACAAGAGGTCCTGCGCATCTACAATCGTTATCTCCCCAGCCCGGACTCGGCCTTCATGGATCATCTATACCGGAAAAATGTCGAACCGATTCCCGTCTATCCCTATACGAATGTCGAAGATCTGCGTATTTTCCTGTCCTACTTGACAGATGCCAATCCAACTCTACGCAACCTGAAATTGGCGGAGTTCGTCGATAACAGCTACCTCAAGCGGATCGAGCAGGAAACCGGCAGTTGATTCGCGGCGCACGGCTACGGAACAGAAAACAATTCCTCACAAAGTATAACATGAGCTTGCGGCAACGATTCGATGCTGCTTTATCCAGATGCGAACTAAGTATTCACCACGAAACGCACGAAAGACACGATGGTGGGGGCATCAGACGCAAATCTGCAGTTAGGACCGGGTTTGAAACCCACATCTAGTTGTGGGCTCTTATCCTCTTTGTTGTGAATCGCTTTCATTCATATCTTTATTCGGGGGAACCATCCCATGAGCAACCGTTGACCAATGCTTGCTGATAGCGAATAGCAATTACCACGTCGGTCAACAAGTCGCCGTCTACGTCGTTGAGAAGTATGGGTTTTAAAGGCAGTCGGTACCGATATCTTGGGATGCAGGGCTGAATCTATCTGCAAGCCGCTCAACGATTCTCAGAAGCAAGACGGAATATTCGTGATCGCGCTGATGAAACGTGATCGAGGACTCCGAGCAACACGAACACGTATCACAAACACGATTGGGGCGAGGCAATGATCACGCCACTCTTGGGAGCTCAGGACAGCTCCCTCAACAGCATGCTTGTCAAAGAACGGGGGAAATCAGCTATGAGGCTTTACCAACTTGCTACCCGATATTTGGTTGCCACGTTGCAAGCGTTGCGGCCGTGGACC
>JAICEJ010000571.1 GCA_025924215.1 Candidatus Binatia bacterium | reverse complement strand
TCTCCGGACTTGCCATTCCGGGAATGCTCTTAGAGATCGACATCACCGCAGTGGTGCCGCAGTAAATAGGGACAGAGTCTTAGCCAATCGAGGCACAACGATTCTGCCATCCTGCTAATCCTACAGTTGGTATAAGGCTTACGACAATTCGTGCGAGAGCGATCTAACAAACCACTGTGAGTCTTTGGTATCTACAGCAAGCCCATAGGGGTAGAAGTCTGATATGCATTCGCGGGATCAAATTGATGAAAACTCAATCTGATTACATGGGTAACGCTCGCGGTTAACGCGCGGCCCGCGTCAGGTCGACACCATCGCGCGGCCGATGTCGCCGTGCGCCAGCCGCCGCGTTCAACCACATGTCAGGTGCCATTGGCCGAAAGTACAGTCGGACGGATTTCCTTCGTGAACCAGAGGATCGTCCGAGTTCCATAGTTCTTCAGGTGAACCTGAGACACATAGTGGTCGAGTGGCACAGGTCTTCGCTCCTCCTGGCACCTAACGATCACGATCAGGGGCGCGTCAACGTGCCTGCTGCATCGTCCTGTTAGGGCTTCGTCGCGAGAATCATACGAGCTGGTATATCGCCTGTACGGGCCAATGATCCGACGGTGCGAGGTCTCCAGCGTAGCACTGGGGAACGCTTGCAGCGATCGGGCGCGCGTACTTGTTCGCGACGATGAGGTCGATCGCCTCGGTGATCGTTCGCTCCCCGGGTTGAGCATTCGCCGTCGGATAGCACTGAAAGGTGGGCGGGCTCTGCATTCCCAGAGCGGCGAAGCAGCTCACAAATCCTGCCTGGATGAGGATCCACTGGGGATGCCAGGCGTCGTTCATGTCCCCCATAAAAAACGCCGGCTCGCCTTCACGCACGCGTCGCGTGAGCTCCTCGGCAATTCGCTTGAGCTGCCGCACCCTCGGCGACACACCTGTTTCGATTTCATCGCTGTGCCGGGGACTCGTGAGATGAGCGGTTGCGACGAAAATCGCCTTCTGAGAAGATTTGAGCCGAAGGCGGGCCCAAAACATGCGTCGCTCCGGTTCGACGTGTCCGACTTCCTCGGCGCCGTGCCCGATCTCTTCCAGGACCGCAGCGTTCCAATAAATGTTGCTCTCGTTTGTCCAGCCCGGAAACGGATCATGGACCCGGGCATACCCGCTCAGAACTCGGTCTAGGAACTCCTGGGTCGGACGCTGCAGTTCCTGCAGGCAAAGTACGTCGGGAGTAAACAACGTGAGAAATCTCTCAAGGGCCGGTGCGCGCGCCGGCCAACGTTCGGTCAGCCAAATATTGCAGGTTATGATCGAGAGGCGGGTCGGGACCATTTTTTCAGCGATGCTTCCTTGAACCCCTAACCAGTAATATGCAACGGTATTTGATATTAATATCGACAACGCCGCCTGCAAACTAAGCGCCGGCCCGCTGTGCTAGTTTTGTGCTAGTTCAATCGCTCCTAAGATAATCTTTATCCCCACTGCAAATGGCGACAACCTGGAAACGTTGCCGCTGAGCGGGTAATGTTTGTCTCTGCGTTGGCTGGGACCTAAGTCAGCCCTTGATCACGGGGCCCCCCACATGAGCAATGAAGAACACTGAATCTTCGTCGATATTCGAACTGGGCTTAACGCGTTCCTCTTCTTTGTTTACAGAGCACCTGCCGTCGCTCTTGCTCTAGCGATCTCCTCTGCACTGTACCTGTAGGCGCGGAATACTCGATTGTGCTGCGCGTTTGACGGTCCGCCAAAATAAGGATTCACATATTCCCAAACCACCTCACCACCTGCGGTAACCTCAAACAGTCGACCGAAATCGCCTTCGCAGATCAGCGTGTTGCCGTTGGGCAAGCGCTGCGCATTGGAAATCCTCGGACTAAAAAAATCGCTTTCTCTGCTTTCCCGATATTCCCAGACGATTTCCTTGGTTGCGGGCTCGACCTCAATGACCCGTGAAAAAGGCATCGCATGATCTAGCCGATGTGGCCCGTTGTCGAAGATGAGCAGGTTGCCATTGGGCAGCGGCGTGGGCGCGTGTTGACCGCATAGCGGAGGCGCTCCGAGTTTCCAGACGATCTTCCCGGTATTACGATCGATAATGATGACGGTAGAGATCGTGCGGAAGCTCACGACGATGTCGCCATTAGGCAGCTCGGCCACGCCGTTGCCATGCGCCCATTCTTCTCGTCGTTCTTGAACCGCCGTAATGCAATCAATCTCGGGATCGAGATGTTCCCAAGTGCGCCATTCCCAAACGACATCGCCCTTAGTCGTCATCTCGACGAGATAATCTGCGTACATCTCACCGTGGTGTTCAGTCCCGGGCATGCCACCTTGAACTTTCGCGACCAGATCCTGCGGAAGGCGATCCAAGCAGAGCAGCAGAACGTTGCCATTCCGCAATCGTATGCCATCGTGATGATGATCCGGATGACGTACTTCCCAGAGAACCCGTCCATTCCAATCAGCTTCGAGCGCGGCACCGCCTTTCCACGGTTGCCGGCTGATGAAGCGTTCCGACTCCTCCGCGGTCTTTCCATTGTAGAAGAGCGTGCCTCGATCAGTTAGATAACCATAGTTGCCTGGAGGATAAGGCATCTGCCAACTATGGATTTCCTTCCCATCGAGATCGATGAGGTAGACATTGCCTCCGCCGCCCATCGGCGCGAACAAAGTCAAGCCCGGAAAGGCGCGGTCGTGATCTACCGCGCGCAAACCAGTGCCCGCGCGCTTAAGCTTGTTCTGTTCCACGACCGGCATAAGTTCTTCACTCCTATAGTCCGTCGATCCGATTACGTGGCCTTCTGCGAATAAACGGCCATCGGTTTGCCAAATGCAATACTCCAGCGGTTCCCTTAGACGACCTCGGTAAGTTTTGGCGGATTGAAGTTTGGGATATTCGTCTTTCCGTCCAAGACCTCCAGCAATGGTTCTACGATAACGGACGCTTGCCGCCGGGCACCGGCGCGTCAAAGGCATTCAAGGTCATGGCAACCATCGTATAGAACCCGGCTGCGGCAATCAGCTCGATCAGCAGATCCAAGCCGAGTGCCGCGAGCGCGCGGTCGTAGGCAGGCTGGCTCAAGGTGCGTGTCTCGTTCAGCTCGGTAATTGTGTTATAGACCACGCGTTCATCTTCACGAGCAAACTCCGGTACCGAGCGCTTTCGGATCGCGTCCACGACCGCCGGCGTGAGCCCGGCCTGTAATGCATTCTTTTCATGCACGACCCACTCGTACTGCGCGGACCAGTGGCGCGCGACGACCAGCACCATCAGCTCAAACAGTCGCTTGTCGAGCTTGCCAGATAGCCTGAATGCATTGCCGA
>JAICEJ010000570.1 GCA_025924215.1 Candidatus Binatia bacterium | reverse complement strand
GACCCCAGGCACACCGAAAGCGCGTGTGGAGATATTGCGTAAAGCGTTTATGGATACCATGAAAGATCCGGACTTTGGGAGTGAGCTTAAAAAAGCGAAATTGGATCTGAATCCGCTCGACGGAGCAACCTTGGAGAACAACATTAAAGAGCTGTTCGCATTGGATCAGGCGCTGATCCCGAAGTTGACAGAGATCCTGAAATAAGAAAGGATCGACACGATTTGCATCATTTGGAGTCATAGTAGAAGGAGCCAACCATGATTGTCGATGCTGATGCCCATGTGGTCGAGACCGAACACACCTGGGATTATCTCGATGCTTCCGAAAAGAAATTTCGGCCTCAACTTTTTCAATCGGCCGACAATCCCAATGCGCAGTATTGGTTCGTCGAGGGCAAATCGATTGGGTTTCGCCCCCCGACCTTGACCGAACAAGAGCTGATCGCGCTTTCCAAATCTACCGGGCGCGAACTAAAAACAGCCCCGGAGGCCCGTGAGCTCCGCGATGTCGAGCTGCGCTTGACCCACATGGACAAGCTGGGCATCGATGTTCAGATCCTGTTCAACACCATGTGGATTGCCCGCGTTGCCGACAAGGCTGAAGCAGAGATTGCACTTTGCAAATCCTGGAATCATTGGATGGCCGATGTCTGGAAGCAAGGTAAAAACCGTCTGCGCTGGTCGTGCGTCGTTCCGGCAATGACCATCAACGAGGCGATCCAGCAGATGCGCTTTGCTAAAGAGAACGGCGCGGTTGCGGTGAGCCTGCGCCCTTTCGAAGACGATAGGCACCTCGTCGATCCCTACTTCTATCCGATCTACGAGGAAGCGACCCGTTTGAATTTTGCGGTCGCGGTTCACATCGCCAATGGGAGCCCGCAGCTCCTGGACCAGTTTAAACCGCGTTATGACAGAATGGGCGGCTTCGCGCAATTTCGTATCCCTACGGTAATCACCTGTTTGTCTTTGATGATGAGCGAACTGCCGCAGCAATTTCCAAAACTGCGCTGGGCTTTCGTCGAAGCCTCGGCCCAATGGGTGCCGTGGGTTGTCAAAGAAGCGATCCGCCGGACCGGCACCAAAGGATTTCCCGACCTGCCTTTCAAGGAATTTCGGATCTACGTCACCACAGAAACAAATGATGACTTCGATTTCGTGCTGCGCTACGCTGGCGAAGACAACCTCGTCATAGGCACCGACTACGGCCATACCGATGCGTCGAGCGAAGTGGACGCCCTCGATGTTTTCCGGGCAAATGATTCACTGCCGGAGACGATCAAGAAGAAGATCCTAGACGATAATCCGCGCGCGCTATACACGTTGTAGATCTTTCGAAGGTCCGCAGCGGCCATTGCGATTAACCACACGGATCGATGCCCAAGGATCTACGCAGCTTTATCGCTGAATTAGACGCTACTTCACCCGAAGATGTAGCGCGGGTTACCAAACCGGTCTCGCCGCGCTATGAGATGTCCGCGATTCTCACCCATCTGGAAAAGCGCAAACGCTTTCCACTGCTGTTTTTTAAAAATTCCAATAATGGACAGGCGCCGGTTGTGATCAACGCTCAGGCTAGCCGCCGGCTCATGTCCATTGCCTTAGAATGTAAGCCGGAAAATTTAGCGCGCGCATTTAGCGAGCGACAATCAAAACCTTTAGCGCCGGTGGAGATGATCAACGCGCCGGTGCACGAAATCTCCAGAACCGGCGATGAAATCGATTTAGACAAAGTGCCGCTGCTGACCCACTATGACGTCAATGTCGCTCCTTACATCACCGCCGGTATCGTCGTGGCAGTCGATCCGGATACGGGAGTGCGCAATACGAGCTATAACCGGCTAATGCTGGCAGGCAAACGCGAGCTGAGAATCTTCATGGCCATCGGCAGGCATCTGTGGACGCTCTACAACAAGCTTGAGCGCCGCAACCAACCGCTGCCCATCGCCATCATCATTGGTGTTCACCCCCTTTTTTCTCTGGGAGCGCAAGCGCTCACGCCAGCGGATGAAGACGAGTACGCCGTCATCGGCGGCATGATGAACGAACCGCTTCGTCTCGTACGAGCGAAAACGGTTCCGATTCTCGTGCCCGCGGATGCTGAGATGATTATAGAAGGCCAGATCATGCCGAACCTGCGTCGTCTCGAGGGCCCATTTGGCGAGTTTACCGGTCATGCCGTGCCGCAGGACCAACGGCAAGTCATTGAAGTCACCGCTATTACCCACCGCGAAAATTACATTTTTCAGGACATTCATGCCGGGTATACCGAGCACAAATTGATGGGCGCGGTGCCGCGCGAAGCGGCTCTGTTGAAAGCGCTTCGCCTGACGGTTCCTACAGTCACGAATGTGTGCATGCCGGTGTCGGGTAATTGCCGCTTTCACGCGTACATTTCGATCTCTAAACGAACGCCGGGTCAAGCCAAAAACGCCATATGCGCGGCCTTCGCCGCCGATATGCTGCTTAAACACGTCGTGGTGGTCGATGACGACATCGACGTCTTCGATGAGGAACGGGTTCTCTGGGCAATCTCCAATCGCTTTCAGGCCGATCGCGGGCTGGTGGTTATTGCAAATGCCCAGGGGAGCGAGCTTGATCCCTCCGCCAGCCCCGGAGGTGTTAACGCCAAAATGGGTCTGGACGCAACCAAACCCCTCACTGGATTTCCGCCGGAACTCAGAGTGCCGGAAGAAGTTCTAGAAAAGATCAGCCTCGACGACTTCCTTCCTGATTACGCCAAATGATGACTCCGCGGTTGCTCTATAGCTCATGAACTAACCCCGGTTCGGCTGGGGCAGAATTTTAATTTACTGCCCGGCTGTCCGTATGCCCTTCTACCCCTCGCGGACGCTAGCATTTGACAGGGCGATTCATCATCGGCTAACCTTGCACATCTTCGATCCTTTCTTTGAATGATCAGTCAAGCTACCTCAGTCGAATGGCCAGCATAGAGCAGGACAAACTCCGCCTCCTCAGGGGCGCAGTCCAAGACAACGTTGACCTGCTGCGCGGAATCCGAACCCATACTCGGAGCCGGCATCGAAAAATCGAAAGACCCTGGATATGGAGTCCGTTTTTACTAGCCGTTCTCGCAATTCTCTGGCAGGCTTCGCCGGTCATCTCGACCAGGCCCGCGGCTACACCACAGGATTCCACAGCGGACATCAAACAGGCTCAAGCGATGGCGCAACTCGCTGCGCCGGAAGTTCAAACACCGGCACTCACACCGCATCCGCTCGATCGCGCGGTTATTCCGCTGGGCATCAACAGAATCGTCATCGATGCCGGTCACGGCGGCAAGCAGCCGGGGGCGATATCCGAATCCGG
>JAICEJ010000569.1 GCA_025924215.1 Candidatus Binatia bacterium | reverse complement strand
TAGATTCCTATCGCTGTTATATCTAACCGCTAGCCGACGGGTCAATTCGAAATCGATTTAACGACAGTTCTAATCGAGATCGCGGTAACGTCAGATGAATCTGAAAGGACGGTGCCTGGTGTTTCTTCAGCCGCAGTTCGATGCGTCGGTTAAGGGCAATAAGCGTGAAAGGCGGCTAGGAGATTGAATCATGAGTTGAGCGGTTGTCATGCTTAGCTCGCGACTGCTGCGCGCACTGCCCAAGCCCGAGCGGTTAACGAGATGGAACCGTCAGCCTGAAGCGGGAGGCGCCCTCTTATGAGATCGGCTAGGTGCGTTCGCGCCGTGTTATCGAGGGCCATAGCATACGCCGGAGCTGGTCCCTGACCGCCGAGAAACGGCCGCCAATAGTCTTCGAAACCGGCAAAGCCTGTCGTGATGTCAATTGCCGTCACTTGGGCTCCGCGCAGCCCTGCGCTGGCAAAAAGTTCTGTGAGCGCCTCCGGACGGCATACTGGAAAGCGGATCCCTTCGTCCAGCTTCGCTGCCTCCGGATTGAGCTCGGACGGCTGCATCCCAGAAGTGGCGTATCAGCTCCATCTTTCCGGAGTAGTCCCAGACGTATGCCGCGATCGTACCCCCGGATGCTGTTACCCGTGCCATCTCGCTCACGGCGGCGAGCCCATTTGGAACGAAGTTCAAGACCAATCCCGAAACCGTAACCTCAACGGCTCTGTCATCGAGCGGAATCGCCGCTGCACTGCCGCGCCGAAGCAGTACCCGATTCCCTAACTGCGCCTTGGCCTGCTCGAGAAAACCTTCCGAAGGCTCGACGCCGATTACCGATACTGGCGCACACTGGTCGAGGATCGCCGCGCTTAGCGGTCCCGTACCGCATCCAACATCGAGCCAGCGGTGCCCGGCAGGAATGTTCAACCACGAGAGGAACTGCGGCGCGACGCGGCGGCTCCAGCGGCCGACATACTGCTCATAGGGATCGCCCCGTTCCCACGTGTCCGAAATCAGCGGCGCTGCCATTCCATGCTCCTCATTCAGGAAGCGCGACATGTTTGCAAATGAATTCGCCTCTAGCTTTAAATGCGGACCCGCGTTTTACCCATCCCGTTTTCCGGGCCCGTACACGACCCTGCCGGGCCGTGCGCCGGTATGTTGACCGTTGTCAATGACGATTTCGCCATTGACCAAAACGTAATCGATGCCTTTCGGGTACTGCTTAGGATTTTCGTATGTGGCCATGTCGGCGACCCGATCGGGATCGAACACGACCACATCCGCCCAATAGCCTTCGCGCAACAAACCTCGATCTTTCAGGCCGAGAACTTGCGCCGGCAGAGAAGTCATCTTGCGCACGGCATCCTCGAGCGCCAGCACTTTCTCCTCTCGCGTGTACTTGCCCAGCACTCTCGGGTTGGTGCCGAAGCTGCGCGGATGAGGCTTCCCGGGAAACTTGAGATTCAAAGCGCTGCCGTCGGAACCGATCGACACCCACGGTACCCGCATCACCGTCTTTACGTCCTCTTCCGACATGGTGTGATGCACGCCGTGGATGAACACGCCCTCTTCGTAGATCATGTCGAAGCATGTGCTCACCGGATCCTGGCCGCGGATTTTGGCGATCTGGGCGATGGTTTTACCTTCGAAATGCTTCAGCTGCTCGGTATCCAAGCGCGCTGCGACGATGCCTTCCCAGCCGCCATGCTCGTTGACGTATTGATCAAACTCGGGATCATTCATGACTCGCTCGCGAAACGATGCGCTTCTAAACTGTGAAATCGTCTCGTTGATCGGCGCATCTTGAACCCAGCGCGGAAACAGCCTACGCCAGGGATGCTGCATGGCGGTGTAGGGGTATTGATTGGCGGTAATCTCCAGCCCTTCGCCGCGCGCCTCCTCGAGTTGTTCGACGACCTGGCGAATGCGCCCCCAATTGGCCTTTGCTCGCATCTTTAAGTGATAAACATGGATTGGAATTCTGGATTCCCGGGCGATTCGCAGCGTTTTCGCCAGCTCTTCCATCATATCGAAACCTTCGCTGCCGACGTGAACGCCGTAGTAGCCGCCGTAGCGCTTGACCACTTTGGCCATCTCGACAACTTCTTCCGGACTCTCAGGGCCTTTTGCATGCCATGCAGCGGTGAGCCCGAGAGCGCCCTCCTCCATGGCTTGCGCAACCAGGCGATTCATCTTCTCCTGCTCACTGGCACTGGCGGGCCGTTCTTCAAAGCCGCATACCACCCGCTTAACCTGCTGCGGCGAGACGCCTGAAGCCACATTGATGGAGGTTCCATCCTTCATCAGCCTATTGAAGTACTCGGTGAAAGTTTTCCAGTCGGCCTCGATGCCATTGCGCCGGCGGTGCTCGAGTCGATATTCTTCGAGCACTGCGCCTTCCAGCGGCGCCACTGTCTGGCTCTCGCCGATGATGTCGAGGGTCACTCCTTGGCGCACTTTACTTTCGGCATTGCCGTCGGCGATGACGGGCTGGTCGCTATGGGTGTGCATGTCGATGTAGCCGGGACTCACAACAAAGCCTTTGGCCGAGACGGCCCGCTCGCCAGCCTCCGGTCTGATTTTGCCGACGGCGGCGATCTTCCCATTTCTAATTCCGATATCGGCATAGAACCAAGGGTTGCCAGTGCCGTCGATTATCTGCCCGCCATGAATGACAATATCGAATTCAGCCATTTCGCCTCCAGTGCAGAATTGCTTTTGCCGCTATAGCATCGCAGCTTTTATCCGACAAGATGCGCGCGCTGTTTGGACTTGGCCACTGCATGGCTCTACCTTTTCCATGGACAGGAAATGCGCGGAAGAATAATGTAACTGCGTACTCTATCAGGCGGGTCGAGACCTTCGCGCAAGTTAGAAGGAAGAACTAAATCGACACGCACGAGGATATTTGCCGAATGATTCGTCCCGAATTCAAAACAGTATTGCTGGACCAGCGCGGCGCGGCCGTCATTATCTGGAGTTTCTTTGTAATATCCATCGCCATCTACCTTTTCATCTCACGTCACCTGTTGGCGAATCCCAATTTCGGGCGCGGGTTTTCGTATGCTTCCGCCGCCAGAGCCGTGTTTTGGCTTCTCGCGTTAATTGATTTCGGCTACTACGTTTATTGGAAGCGTTATCTGGCGCCGGAAGCAGTGCTGCGCGACGCCAAGAAGAGCAAACGGCTGCGTGCGTTGGAAGGGTACAAAGGCGCCGATGAAGAGCGCGCCGCCGCGGTGGTTTCGACTTACGTCACCCGCAAGATCGTGCTCTTTGCCATTATCGAAGCGATTGCGGTCTACGGTATGATTCTGGCGTTGGTGGGCCGCTTTTTGCTCGACCAGTATTTATTG